>JBCBCH010000483.1:0-2256 GCA_038530835.1 Bacteroidota bacterium
TGCTTCCCAAAACTTTACGCTGTAATCCAGATTAAGGGATAATTGTTGCCAAGGTTTTACCAAAATGCCATTGTTGATTTCAAAGGGCAGGTCGAAAGGGTCCAAGTCAATATCGGTTTCTGATTCTACCGGACTTTGCACCAAATCCAGTGTTTTTTGAACAATTCTGTCCTGGTTGCCCGAGAGTTGCGTAGGGAAGTTTACCGCTGCACCATAAGAAAAGAAAGGGGTTACATCAGCTTGTAATCCAAGCCCCAATTGCAATCCTTTGTAACTACTCTCTTCTACGACCGTAAGTCCGCTGATTCCAGCAAAAACGGCTTCCGTCTCTTCAATACTTCCAAACAGATAGGTGACTTTTGCCCCCAACCGGAGGCGATTCCAAAAACTTCGGCCATAACTCAGGGTAAGACCGTTCAAGGCTCCGGTTCCAAAAATGTTGCTTGCAAATTGTTCAAATGAACCTTCTACATTGCTTTCGATACCCACAAGTGAATACCCCACATCGGAATAAGGACTTAGGGAGAGCCCAAACGAGGAATTTTCATCTATGCTGGCCAAAAATGCCAGACTGGAAAAGTTACTGGCCAAACGATTCTCTTCCGTGTTAGCGTTTTCAAGGCTACTCAATTCTCCCAAAAATCCAATATCGAAGATGAAGCGGTTTTTGCTCTGGGTTCCAAAAGACGCTGGGTTTTCCAAGTTGATGAAATCCTGCCCATAAAGCGCATATCCAGCCCTTCCCAATGAAGCATTTTTCCCGACATTGGACCCGGTTTCAATACCTAGCCCAAACAAGGAATAGGGAGAACCTGTCAGTCGATTGGTCTGCGAGGCACTATTTGTAGTACATAGCAACCCCATAATTCCAATTAAAAGAGAGCGTTGTTTATTCATTATCCTCGTCATAAATGGCATAGGTCAATATCAATTTGGCCCGAAAATCTTCGCTATCCTCTCCTTCCAAAAGGATGCGGTCCACACTACGTCCGAATTCCGGAGGAAACACCACAAAGGCGTCATCGATTTCATTGGTTTCGTTTAGTTCGCGGTCGAGATACACCCCTATGGGAATCTCATAAATCAATTCGTCAAATTCTTCCAATTGTTCGTTGATAATCCCGTAGACGGGTTCCCCTCCAAAAAAGAGCCGTTCTGTTATCCGATTGTTTTGGTCAATGAGATTGATAATTAATGAATCCCTGATTGGAGTAAGGTCTGTGTATGTCCCTGGGGAGGGTTTTAATTGGAGTATGGCACTCAGTATAGTGCCCTGTCCAGGGATGTCAAATAGTTGTTTTATGGTTGGAAATTGAATTCGGGTAACATATCCAATTCCGGATTGCACATAACCGCGATTATTGGACAAACTGGAAGGAAGATTGATTTCTTCGTCAATTAAAGTATCCAGCGGCAGCCCAGTAATATTACTTTCAATGGCATTAAAAACTTTGGGAAGTCCTGACAGGCTAATCACAAAATCATACGTCTCTTCAATATCATCGAATTCATCAGGGATACTGTAGAAAAAACGGAGATAACTTCGATTCGGATTGGCAGAAAATCCGATAACACTAGAAGCGTCACTTTCCCCTGGTTGAATGGTGAAGCCTTTAAAGGACTCTCTCAACTCGTCAACCGAATTGACCGTATTCTCCTGGATTCTACTAAAAAGCGGTTCTCCGAATTCCATGGGCAGTTTAATGAACAAAGAATCATCATCAATGGGTTCTGGAAAAAATGAATAGCTAAACAAAGGAGTGGGCTCAAAATCAATACTGCTCGTGTTGTAGAAAACATTGTCGCTTACCCGAAGTTCGTCGAGCAACTCATGAATGTTGAGTACCGAAAGTTGGGTTGTATCGTTGTAGAAGTAGTTGTCGTAGCCCAAAACCAACCCCACACTATCCAATTCCGCATCAGAGGGTAAAGAATAGGTCAGCGGCGCAAGTTCCATGTAAGTACCTGTCTTGACCTGACCGAAGTACTCATCGGGATATTGCCCAACCAACAATCGGTCGGTTCCCGAAGTCACAATGCTATCAAATTTGAAAGTGGTCACGGCAACCGTAAACGTATCGGTTGTTACCACCCGAACGTTGGAATCCACGAACTCCTGCCCTACTTCGAGGGTTGGTATCTCAGAAGTATCCACGGCACATGCCACCACCAAAGCGGTCAAGCCTAAAGAAATGCACAGTTGATTCGATTCTTTTGTCCTGGTTTGAAAACCCTAAAACAAGAATGAAAAAACTG
>JBCBCH010000484.1:0-2243 GCA_038530835.1 Bacteroidota bacterium
CCATTTGTAACCGTTCTTTTTTAGGTATGGGCTATCCCTCATGACTAGGTTTGCCTCAAATTCTAAAATCAAAAACGGTTACAAATGGGTTACGGGGATGAAAGGGGAGGGTTACAAATGGGTTACCAAATGCCTTAATTTATTTTTAAAATACTGATTATCAATAAATTGAATTAAAAATCAGAACGTGCGCAAAAAAGCACTCAAATCATCATCTGGAGTGAGGTTGAGCTTTTTTCGCAAGCGATTACGGCATTTGGTAACCCATTTGTAACCCTCCCCTTTCATCCCCGTAACCCATTTGTAACCGTTCTTTTTTAGGTATGGGCTATCCCTCATGACTAGGTTTGCCTCAAATTCTAAAATCAAAAACGTCATGAAAAAAATCACAATGTTTATTTACTCTATTATCGCGTATCTTATTGCGTTCGCTGCTATTCTTTTTTGGATAGCTTCTGTAAGCGGATTGATTCCTGAAATTGCCATTGACCGCGAACCGACCCTTCCGCCAATTATGGCTATTCTGAACAATCTTTTGCTGATTGGACTGTTCGGTGTTCAGCACAGTGTTATGGCCCGAAAATGGTTCAAAGATTTCTTTGCCCATTATTTCCCAAAACCTGTAGAGCGAAGTACTTTCGTATTGGCCTCTGGTTTGTTGTTGTTCAATTTGGTTATCCAATGGCAACCCCTGGGTGGTGTCATTTGGGAGGTCCCAGCGACCAGTCCATGGTATTATCTGCTTTACGTTCTTTTCTTTTTGGGCTGGGCCATTTTGTTTATTAGCTCATTCCTTATCAACCATTTTGATTTGTTTGGGCTACGTCAAACCTTTTTAGAGCTTCAAAACAAGCCCTACACCGAGCTTGAATTTCGCATCACCGCGTTTTACAAATTTGTACGCCACCCATTATACTTTGGTATGTTGTTGGGGATGTGGGCCACTCCAACCATGTCAATGACCCATTTGGTTTTCGCTATAGCAATTAGTGTTTATGTCGTGATTGGGACCTATTTTGAAGAAAGGGATTTGGTTCGTGCTTTCGGTCAAAAATATCGAAGCTATCAAGCGCGTATCCCCATGTTGCTGCCCATCCCAAAATGGAAAAAAGCCAAGCGTAGTATTCCCAAACAGCAAAAGACATATTCCTGATGAAAACCATACCAAAATATAAACAACCGCTTTTTTTCGGGTTTTATTCCAATCCAGGAGTGACACAAATAAAGTCTCACCAAGAACAGATAGAAACCCCTGCAAAAAAACACGTTTTAGCTGCTATTCAACCGTAAGTTTTGCATCCTAGAGATAAACCATATTTTTTTTGAAACTTATTCGCAATACTTGCATCTTTGTACTGAATATGAAAACGATAAATGTGCATCACAAACCAAAAGGACTGTCTAACAAACAGAACTTTCGCGGAGAAATGAAATCTTCTTCGCGTTGGGACGTCATGTATTCGGTATACAGGAATATGCCTTGAAAAAGCAAATTTGAAATCCAAATACAAGCGTCCAATTAGATTGGGCGCTTTTTTTATGCAATTTTTTTGAAACGTTTATGGAAAACGAAAAGACATAGCAGAATAGATTGAAACAGGAAGCAATTGAGCCACAGGGGATTGTAAAATGTTTGGAATCTGCGATATCGCGGACAGGAACCCTATTCTCTAAATTTATTTTAACTATTTGATTATCAATAAGTTAAATTATGTTTTCTCTTGTGAAAACCAAATATTCATCTCACCTTTGTCCCGTCTAAAACAGGCAACAAAACGAAAAAACAACTAATAATACGGAGCTATGCTTTTACATCAGAATTGTTTTAAAAGCCAGTTGATTGGAATGCAATCAAAACGAAGGCTTCGGTTCTTTCCATAGACGCCCGCAAGCGACTAGAGAATCCGAAGCGTTCCACCGAATGTTTCGGATTTTTTGTATCCCCACACCAGAGGTACAATCCGAGACTTTAACAAAATCTGCGGTTTTCAATTCCCTTTTGGGTTCTGAAAACAGCATAAACTAAAAATGTCATGGAAAACACCAATTTCAATAGGTATTTGTTCAAAGCATTGGAGGCTTATCCCTATGACCTTGAAGAAGCGATAGAAGCATTGTCTTACGCGCTTTCATACGATGCCAAAAATGTGCAAGCCCTTTGTTTGATGGGTAAAATATACATGGAACAATTGGGGGAGTATGAAGCTGCCAAAGAATGCTATGCCGAAGCCATGGCCAGCAAT
>JBCBCH010000485.1:0-2242 GCA_038530835.1 Bacteroidota bacterium
TGAACCTTTTGCGGTCACAGGAAATTTTCCCTACAATATTTCGAGCCAAATTGTTTTTAAAGTATTGGAAAACCGACTTCAAATTCCAGAGTTTAGCGGAATGTTCCAAAAGGAGGTAGCGCAACGCATTTGTGAAAAACCTGGTAGCAAAACCTACGGAATTTTATCCGTTTTAGTGCAAGCTTTTTACGAGGCGGAATATCTTTTTACGGTCCATCCACAAGTATTTGACCCACCACCCAAAGTACAATCCGGGGTGCTCCGGTTAATACGAAAACCATCCCTAAAACTGGAATGTGACGAACGGCTTTTCTTCAAAGTAGTCAAAGCGGCCTTCAACCAGCGCAGAAAGACATTACGTAACAGTTTGAAAACCTTCAATCTTTCCGATAATCTAAAAGAAGATACTATATTTGACCAACGTCCAGAGCGACTAGCCGTAGCCGATTTTGTCTCACTGACCCAGCGAATAGAACATGACCCCCTTTAAACTTACAGACGAGCTATTAGTCGAAATAAGGGAACTCATTTCAGACCGCAAGAACGTTGGTTTACGGGCTATGATGAAAGAGTTCCACTATGCGGATATTGCTGAAATCGCCGACGAACTCACTATTGACGAAGCCACCTATCTCATCAAACTGCTAGACAGTGAAAAAACTTCGGACATTCTTGCCGAAATGGACGAGGATGTTAGGGAAGCGGTACTGAACAACCTTTCCGCCAAAGAAATTGCAGGAGAGCTAGAAGAGCTAGACACCGATGACGCCGCCGATATCGTAAGTGAACTTCCCAAGGAGATTGTCCAGCGCGTTATTTCTGAAATTGAGGATAAGGAACACGCCAAGGACATTGTTGACCTTTTACGGTATGATGAAGATTCTGCAGGGGGACTTATGGCCAAAGAGCTCGTCAAAGTCAACGAAAACTGGAACGTATTGACCTGTGTCAAAGAGATGCGGGCCCAAGCAGAAAATGTCACCCGTGTACACTCCATTTATGTGGTCGACGATGAGGATAAACTAAAGGGGAGGCTTTCTTTAAAGGACCTTCTCACTACATCTACCACAACCCATATCAAGGATGTGTACATTTCCAAGGTGGATTCCGTGAACGTTAACGAAAAGGGAGAGGAAGTCGCACGAATCATGTCCAAATATGACTTGGAAGCAATTCCGGTAGTGGATGAAATTGGCCGTTTGGTAGGACGGATTACCATTGATGACATTGTAGACGTTATTCGAGAAGAAGCCGATAAGGATTACCAACTTGCAGCGGGTATTTCACAGGACGTGGAAGCAGATGACAGCATCTGGGAACTTACCCGTGCGCGTTTACCTTGGTTGATTTTAGGCCTTTTTGGAGGGCTCGGCGCAGCAGCCATTATGGGAGGCTTTGAAGCAATGATAGCAAAACATGCCATCTTATTCTTCTTCACGCCATTGATTGCCGCAATGGCTGGAAACGTCGGGGTGCAATCCAGCGCCATTATCGTTCAAGGTCTCGCCAATGACGATTTAAAGGGTGGAATTGCCAATCGCTTATGGAAGGAAATGCTATTAGCCCTATTGAACGGGGTCATTTTGGCAGTGCTACTCCTTCTCTTTACTTGGTTATGGAAAGGAGATTTCAATACGGCATTGGCCATATCCATTTCATTGATTGTTGTTATTGTGGTTGCAGGGATTATCGGGACTTTTATCCCTTTGTTTTTAGACCAAAGAGGGATTGACCCTGCCATTGCCACCGGTCCTTTCATTACCACGAGCAATGACATTTTTGGCATTTTGATTTACTTTTATATTGCCAAACTGGTCTTGGGCATATAGTTTCAACCTTGTGCTACTTCAATTGACATCAAACAAAAAAGGGGCAAATTTAAACTTACCCCTTCTCTGGCTACTAGGAATTACCAAAGGTGCCCGCTTGGTTATCTGAGTAGGTAAGGCACCCTTGGAATCCTCAATTATGCTTTATTTCAGTCGAATCGCTCTAAGAGACGAACTTCCATCAATGCTAAAATCCGTTACGTATAAAACCTTGCGCAATGGGTCTCCGGTAATGCCGTTGGGAATGTCAAAGGAAGCTTCGGTCAAATCACCATCTACCCGTGCTTTGACGCCATTTCCGGCAAAAATGCTGGCTTCACCATCCAAGGTGACACGATAGATGACGCCTTCACCCGCTGCGGTGGCAAACAAAGACCCCCCAAAGTACGTGATATAGCCAATCACAAAGTTTT
>JBCBCH010000486.1:0-2236 GCA_038530835.1 Bacteroidota bacterium
ACCTAGGTAAATTCTTATTATTACCTTCCTTTTATATGCACTTTTATATTGAGCATAACTTTGGCCATCACGCCAATGCTGCGACGGAGGAGGATCCCGCGACCGCTCGCTACAACCAGAGCGTATATTCCTTTTGGTTTACCTCTGTTTTTCGGCAATACCTTAGTGCCTGGGTTATACAACGCAAGCTTCTTTCCGCTGCAAAAAAGAAATTTATCGATATAAATAATGACATGCTGTGGTATACCCTATTCCAACTTACCTATTTAGTACTTGCATTTTTTCTATTTAAAACCCAAGGTTTGCTATTTGTTTTAGGCACAGGTATCATTGGGTTTCTTCTTCTGGAAACCGTTAATTACATCGAACATTATGGCCTTCGCAGAAAGCGCTTGACCTCTGGGCGCTACGAGCGTGTTCGTGAATGCCACTCATGGAACAGCAACCATGTTATTGGCCGAATCGTGCTGTACGAGCTTACCCGCCATAGCGACCATCATTATAAATCCTCTAAAAAATATCAGCTATTGGATTACCATGACATTTCCCCGCAAATGCCTTATGGCTATCCCACCTCAATGGTGCTTTCGTTCTTACCCCCGCTCTGGTTTTCCATCATGAACCCGAGGGTGCCGAGCCAAATGAAACCAGAAACCTTTTCTATGGCTTAAGCCTTTTATACCTTTACCG
Organism: Bacteroidota bacterium; assembly: GCA_038530835.1. Taxonomy (GTDB): domain Bacteria; phylum Bacteroidota; class Bacteroidia; order Flavobacteriales; family Flavobacteriaceae; genus Flagellimonas. The sequence goes on from JBCBCH010000486.1 coordinate 691, forward strand.
AAAAGTTTAGTACATGAGCAATGTCAGGGTGCGTTTCGCCCCAAGTCCAACCGGACCTTTGCATATAGGAGGGGTTCGTACCGCATTATTCAATTATCTGTTTGCCAAACAAAACAAGGGTTCTTTCATTTTGCGAATAGAAGATACAGACCAAAACCGTTTTGTTGAAGGAGCGGAAGATTATATCCAAGAATCCCTTAAATGGTGTGGCTTGTCTCATGACGAAGGCCCAGATGTGGGAGGAGCATTTGGCCCATACCGACAAAGTGAACGCAAACATTTGTACCGGGAGTATGCAGAACAACTTATAGAGAAGGGTCACGCGTACTATGCATTTGATACTCCTGAAAAACTAGACTTTCATCGTAAAGACCATGAAGCGAAGGGGAAAACCTTTATTTACAACTGGCACAATCGATTAAAGCTAACAAACTCACTGTCCCTTCCGCCTGAAGAAGTTGCCCAAAAACTTTCAAATAACGACCCTTATGTGATACGGTTCAAATGTCCTCAGGACCAGACCTTAACCTTACAAGATATCATCCGTGGGACCATCGAAATTAATAGCAACACTTTGGATGACAAAGTCATTTTCAAAAGTGACGGCATGCCCACCTATCACCTTGCCAATATCGTGGATGACCATCTAATGGAAATTTCACATGTTATTCGAGGAGAAGAATGGTTGCCTTCTTTGCCGTTACATTTTCTTTTGTATGATGCCTTTGGCTGGAACAAACCTGAATTTGCCCATCTCCCTCTCATTATGAAACCAACGGGCAAGGGTAAATTGAGCAAGCGAGATGGCGAAAAGGGAGGCTTCCCTGTTTTTCCATTGCAATGGAAAGAGAGTCAGGGGTATCGTGAAGCAGGATATTACCCTGAGGCAGTAGTCAATTTTTTAGCATTATTAGGTTGGAATCCCGGTACGGAAAAAGAGTTATTTGGTCTACATGAACTAGTTCAAGAATTTAGCCTTGAACGAGTCAACAAATCAGGAGCAAGATTCGACCCTGACAAAACGGTATGGTACAATCGACACTATTTGCAGGAACAAACCAATGCTGCTTTAACGGAACAATTCACGCCAATACTACAAGAAAAAGGTATTTCTATAGAAGCCCCCTACGTAACCTCCGTCATTGAAATGGTCAAGGAACGTGCTGATTTTGTGCGAGATCTTTGGGGTCTGAGTGCCTATTTCTTCGTGGCACCAACCGACTATCCTGAAAAAGCGGTGAAGAAACAATGGAAGGAAAATACTGCAGAAATCATGATGGGGGTTTCCAAGGTTTTGGAATCCGTAACCGACTTCTCCTCTCAGACCATTGAAACCCAAGTAAAAGATTGGATAGCCGCCGAGGAACTCTCTTTTGGTAAAGTAATGCCACCGCTACGTTTGGTTATCGTGGGGGATATGAAAGGGCCTCACCTTTTTGATATCATTGCACAAATTGGCAGAACGGATAGTCTATCTCGAATTCAAACGGCAATTGAACGGCTTGGTTAGGTTTGCTCTACCTCCAGGAATTGTAACAAAATCAAT
>JBCBCH010000487.1:0-2235 GCA_038530835.1 Bacteroidota bacterium
GGATTCTCTCGAATTGCTAATTGCTCATTGTGTATTGTTCATTGTTTATTGGTCATTGTTTATGCTTCTTGTAATTTCATGAGTTCCCGTGGGTCAGTAACTTTTCCAGTTACCGCTGCTGCCGCAGCCACCAATGGGCTGGCCAAAAGGGTGCGTGCACCTGGACCTTGTCTCCCTTCAAAGTTTCTATTGGAGGTACTTACAGCGTACTTCCCAGCTGGAATTTTATCATCATTCATCGCCAAACAGGCAGAACAACCGGGTTCTCTTAATTCAAAACCAGATTCATGCAAAATGTCCAAAATACCTTCTTCTTTAATGGCTTCTTCCACCCTGTGCGAACCGGGAACCAACCACGCGGTTACATTATCCGCCTTTTTTCGTCCTTTGATAATGGATGCAAAAGCCCTAAAGTCTTCTATCCTTCCGTTGGTACAACTTCCTAAGAAAACAAAGTCAATAGGTTTACCAATCATGGCTTCCCCTTCATTGAAATCCATGTAATTCAGGGATTTTTGAAAAGTTGCCACTCCGCTTCCCACGGATTGCGCACTTGGAATACCGTTGCTTATACCAATTCCCATACCTGGATTAGTTCCATAGGTAATCATCGGTTCGATGTCAGAGGCATTGAAGGTAATTTCTTTGTCAAATGTAGCATCAGCCTCAGAGTATAGTGTATCCCAATACGTCTTGGCTTTAGCCCATGCTTCCCCTTTTGGAGTATATTCACGACCCTCGATATAGTCGAATGTCTTTTCGTCTGGAGCTATCATTCCGCCACGGGCGCCCATTTCAATACTAAGGTTGCACACCGTCATTCTCCCTTCCATGGACATGTTTCGGAACACTTCCCCTGCGTACTCCACAAAATAACCTGTAGCACCCGAAGTAGAAATCTTGGAGATGATAAAAAGGGCCACATCTTTAGGGGTGACCGCTGCATTCAATACACCATCAATGGTGATGCGCATGCTTTTTGGTTTAGGCTGCATAATGCATTGGGTGGAAAGTACCATTTCCACTTCGCTGGTTCCAATTCCAAAGGCGATAGCCCCAAAAGCGCCGTGCGTTGAAGTGTGAGAATCCCCACAAACAATGGTAGCACCTGGAACGGTAATTCCGTTTTCAGGTCCAATCACGTGAACAATACCATTTTTCTCATGACCCAAACCCCAATACGGAATACCATGTTGGGTGGCGTTCTCTTCCAAAGCCCTTAGCTGATTGGCGGATAGTTTGTCTTTTACAGGAAGATGTTGATTACGAGTAGGCGTGTTGTGGTCTGCCGTGGCAAATGTTCTTTCAGGATATAGTACTTTGATATTTCGATTCTTAAGTCCTAAAAAAGCCACCGGACTGGTCACTTCATGAACCAAATGACGGTCAATGAAAAGAACATCGGGCCCATTTGCTATGCGCTTCACCACATGTGAATCCCAAACCTTGTCAAATAGTGTCTTGCTCATCTCTTCGTGCGCGATTTACATTAAGCGGATAAAAGTAGGGGCAAGGATAAAAGAATTCAAAAAAAATGTAGAAAAAATACGATGTTCAAACAGTTCGTGAACTTTTTTCAATACCACCTAGCAAGGTTTGGAATATGAAACCAAAAAATAACTTTTTCGAGGAGGTGTTTCAACTTATCCATTTTGGAAGGGAAAGGCTTACCGATTCTAAGGTGTCGGCAATTATAAGAAAAACAGATAGGACGGAATTACATTGTTAAAAAGTCACTTTATTGAAGATTTTATTGAATTTTTAACAGTATTTCATTCCATTTAACGCGATTGTAACGATTTGCGCCCATTACTCTTTCTACATTCGAAGGCAATAAAAACAACACCTTAAATAAAACAGACCTATGAAAAAATTTTATGTTCTAGGAACTGCACTCTGTTGTAGTTTCTTATTTCTGATGAGTACCCCTTGCGATGCCCAGTTGGATTTTTTACCAAGGGGAAGCCAAATGGCCAAAGTGATGCAGCGAATTGGAAACACTGATGTTTCCATTACCTATTCCAGACCTAGTGTACGAGATAGGGAAGTATGGGGACAATTGGTGCCCTTCGGTATGAACAATCTAGGTTTTGGTACGGCCGAATCTTCTCCTTGGCGTGCTGGGGCCAATGAAAACACCATTTTTGAAACGACCCATGACCTTAAAATTGGAGGAAAGGATTTACCTGCCGGAAAATATGGGCTTCATTATTTTCCTCCACTACCATATGAAGC
>JBCBCH010000488.1:0-2229 GCA_038530835.1 Bacteroidota bacterium
AGGTGATGATTTTATCGGTGTTGACTTGGGTATCCTCTACAATTTCAACTGGCATAATGGCGGAGTAGTGCTTTTTGTAGCGGCGTAAACTCTTGTCTGGGTTATCACCACCATAATAGGCCGTACTTCGATTCATTAAAATACCGTACTCAAAACTTACCCTGCCATGTCCCGTTCGGTGAATATCGATTGGCTTTTTAAAGGCATTGTAGCTGATTTGCTGGGTAGGGTTTTGTTGAAAGTAAGTACTTCCTAAAGTGTTGGGGTCTATTTCGGTAAGCTGGTATTTACTGGCCGTGTTGCTATACACATAATCGCCCAAGGCTGTATTGTTGTCAATGTTGCCTCGCGTGGTATAGGTCATGGCGTGGGTCACATCTCCACTAATGGAAGTAAGTCGATCTAACGAATCGTAGTTAAAATTTTCTTGCCAATTGAAGCCAAAGTTTTCTCGACTTGTAAGATTGCCTCGTTGTACGTTAAAGTCGTACTCCGTATGCAAAGCTACAGTAGGGTTGGTGCCCGTTTCTTTGTCTTCAATTTTGGTGACATACCCATAGCTGTCATACACCTTGTTTTTCTCTATACCATTGCCCAAGGTTATTTTAACGACCTGCCCTCTTGGATTGATTTGGTTGAGTTCCCAAAGCTTATCCGGAGTACCGTCATTCCAAATTTCCTTGAGAATACCGGAGGTATCGTATACATTACGCGTAGTAAGGGTTTTGGAAGCGCCTCCAACAAGATTGGTGATATACGTTTCTTTTTCCACCCTGCCGTAGGTGGGGTCGTAAGCGATACGGTATTCATAGTTGGCTAGACCGGTATTTTCTTTGATAAGATTAGGCCTTTGGTAGGTATCGTACCCATATTCATAAACATAAGCCCTACCGCTATTGGTGTTGTCTACCCCGTTGATTCCTGTCATGAGTTTTGTGGTGGGGTCATAGCTATAAGTAAGGGATAAATCCGTTAAATCGCCAACCACCGTTTTGGTGAGGGGTTTGCCGAAGCCGTCATAGGTATAGGTCGTGGTTCCTTTGGGCGAGGTCTGTTCTAAAAGTTCACCATAGTTGTTATAGCTATAGGTGTAGTTGCCTGCTGAAGGGTCGTTCAAACTGGTTTTTCGACCCCAACCGTCAACGCCAACACTAACTACATGTCCACCATAATCCGCTGTTTTCAATTGGCCACTGGCATGGTAGGTATAGTCAATGGTACCCCCAGGGTCTTGCACTTTAATGGTGTTCCCCAAAGCGTCTAAAGTTGTGGTCACACTTTTTACACCATCATTTACCGTGGAGGATAGGCCCGAATAGGTCATGGTGATGTTGCGTCCCGTAAACAGTTGCTCTGATATGGGCCTTCCGTAGGCATCGTAGGCCATGGTATTCCATTGGCTTGGTGACCCATTGTGTGGCTGACTTTCCCGTTTTACCCTGCCCGCAACGTCGTGTTCATAATCTACATAAGACCATTCGTTGTTAAGGCTGAGGGCGCCAGAACGTGTGACCCAACCAAAGGCATTGTAGTAGGTCATTTCTTGACTGCCATCCGCATAGTCTATATCATGTTGCAGTTCTCCCCCGGTAATTTGGGTATAGGTATGGTCAGTATCGTTGTTCAAATAATCCGTTTCTTTGGCAATACGATACCAAGCATCATGTTGGTAAGAAGTGGCTAAGCCAAAAGGACCTGTTTTTCGAACTAAAAGACCTGTATACGCATTATAGCTAAAGGTAGTCTCCAAACCTTCTATGTCGGTAGATTTCGTTAAAAACCGATTGTTATAGGCGTTACTGTATTCAAAATTCTCAACTCTAGTAGTCAAACCATTCGATGATTGGGTTTTGGTGATAATATTACCATAAGTATCATAGGTTAAATCTTGGATGACCCAATCTGTTCCATCCCCCTTACGTTTGATTTGCGTCATAAGGTTATTGTTGTAACCATATTGCTCTTCAGTAGTAAAACTATTGCCATTAAGGGTCAACCGTTCGGTCATTTTGGTTGGTTTGCCAATATGATAGGTGTTATTCTTGGCTCCCGCGTTATTGGAATAGGTATAGGTTAAAACTCTTGATCCCTCTGGAAAAGTGGTTGTGGTAACCAAAGGATTGTTATAGGTGTCATAGGAGTAGCTTTCCGATGAAAAGACTCCGGTTAATCCATCCGTTTTTTCAATGCGGTTTAACCGAATATCCACAGCACCCGCATAACCAAAAT
>JBCBCH010000489.1:0-2229 GCA_038530835.1 Bacteroidota bacterium
AATCGATGATGACGCGGTGGGCACCAACGATTTTAACGTTGGTAATGGCATTATCTGCCACTTCTATGTTTACATTTTCAAATAGGGCATTGGCCGGTGTTCCCGTTATGTCAATTGTTCCACCGGTCGAGCCAAGGGTGCCATCCCCGGCAAAGTCAGTAACATCTACTTCCAGCGAACCATCTGCAGCTTGATTCAATCCTGTACCGGCCACATTGGCGGCAATTTTATCGCTAGTGACTGCATCATCGACCAACTCAGCGGTATCGATGGCATTATTGGTCATTTTAGCGTTGGTGATACTATTGTCTGCAACATCGACACCTACATTTTCAAACAGCGCGTTGACAGGTGTCCCGGTAAACGCTATTGTTCCCGTCGGTGAGCTGAGTGTACCATCCCCGCTTACTGAACCTACATCCACCTGTAAAGAACCATCGGCAGCCTGAACCAGTCCTGTGCCTGCCACATTGGGGGCGATTTTATCCCGCGTAACCGCATCATCTTGAATCTTAACGGTGCTCACGGCATTGTTGGCCAACTTGATATTGGTCACCGCATCATCCCTGATTTCATTGGTATCCACGGCATCATCGGCCATTTCAACATTCGTGATGGCATCCGTGGCCACTTCGATATTGACGTCTTCAAAAAGTGCATTTATCGGTGTTCCCGTTATAGCAATGGTGCCTGCCAATGAGCCTAGCGTTCCATCACCATTAATGGCAGTAACATCAATTTCTAGCGAACCGTCGGCTGCTTGATTCAATCCTGTGCCGGCGACATTCGCATCAATTTGGTCTCGAGTAACGGCATCATCGGCAATTTTAAGGGTAGTGACGCTGTTATTGGCCAAATCATCCGTGCCAACATCATTATCCAGTATTTTGTCCGTGGTAATGGCATCGTTATTTACCTTGGCGTTGGTAACGGCCAAATCATCCAATTCATTGGTGCCGATTCCGTTGGTGTTTACATCCAAAACAAAAGGGTCGGCATCGGTTCCCGCCCCGGTTCGTATCAAGGTGGCGTCAGCTGCGTTGGTAACCTCATTACCGATAACGCCATCCACTTCGGTTACCGACAAGGCGCTTTCGTCCAAAAGTTCCCAATTCGAGCCATTCCAGCGCAAAAATATACCGGCTCAGGTACCATTGACCAATTTATCAAGGGTTACGGAATCATCAGCCAATTGGTTTGTGGTTATCGAACGTTGCTGAATATGAAGGTCTCCATTTACCGTTGAGGGAACGATACTTTCAATACCATTGATTTTCCCTACTTCAAAATTGAAATTGCTCGTTGCAGGGTCTTCGGTAATAATTATCGTCGGATTGGCATTGACAATAGCTTCCGCGCTAAAGGTCTGTTCGTCGGGTTGGTCGCAGGGGTTTATCCAATTGATACCGTCGTAAAAATGAATGCATTGGGTTTCCGTATTGTACACCAGTGCGCCACGCAAGGGGGTCATGTTTTCCATTTGAGCGGTATTCACTCGGGTAATGACCAAAGCGCGCGAGGTGCTTTCCAACTCCAAAACCGAAAATACATCCAGGCTTTGGGGATTTTCTCCTATCTTGATTTGCCCCCATGATAGGGTAGTACTCAAGACTAGAAGCAATACGCAAAGGAGGCGATTTTTCAATGTAGTGTTATTTGAGGTTACTGTTGTGCTGCGCAAAACTAAACGGTTCAAGGGACTATTCTAGTTTTTACCGTTAAAATGCATGCTACACAGGCTGAACGTAAGCTGTTTTTTCGCACACTTTGCAACGGAATTAACAAAAGTTTAGAACGGATTTATTTTTTATCTGAAGGGCAAATTCTTTATTTAGGAACATTAAACCACCACATGCGCGCACTTTTTACCTTGATGTTGACCCTAGTGCTTACAGTACCGCTACAGGCACAAGAAACCAGAAAACTCCTTAGGGGCAAAGTATTGTATCGAGGCAGTAACGTGCCCAACGAAAATGTCATCAATGCGACCACCGAAACGGCTACCATCACTACAGAAAATGGGGAATTCGCCATTATGGTCAAAGAAGGGGACCAGTTGGTTTTTACAGCGGTAAACTATCAGTTGGAAGTGGTCACTATAACCCAAGAAACTTCTGCTGGTTTTCCGGACTGACCACCACCTCATCCAGTTCGGTGACTTTCTCCTTTACTTCAACCACCAAGCGATTGTTTCGCAAAATTTCTTGGGTTATAGTGACCACTTCCAAC
>JBCBCH010000490.1:0-2222 GCA_038530835.1 Bacteroidota bacterium
AGACATTTTCCAAGACACTTTTATTAAAGTCATCAAAACCTTGAAAAGAGGATCTTATAGTGAGGAAGGTAAATTTTTACCTTGGGTGATGCGAATCGCCCACAACCTTATTATCGATTACTTTCGTAAGAATAAAAGAATGCCCAAGTTTGAAGGGAGTGAAGACTTCAATATCTTTTCGGTAATTAAAGACGACAAGCTTAACGCCGAAAAGCAAATCATCAAAGACCAAATTGATAGGGATTTGACCTACCTCATTGAAGAACTGCCAGAAGACCAAAAGGAAGTTCTTATCATGAGAATCTATAAAGACATGAGTTTCAAGGAGATTTCCGAAAATACAGGAGTAAGTATCAATACGGCTTTGGGTCGTATGAGATATGCCTTGATTAACCTAAGAAAGATAGTAGACCGCCATAATATCGTTTTAACGAATTAATAGGCATTCCAACGAGTCCCGCAATATTTCGGTTCTGGCTGCGTTATCCTTAGTGTAACATTAATGCTGGAATATGGAAAATATTTACTCTGAAGAACAAAAAATCACACGGTCTTTCAAATCCAGCCGAAAAACGATTGACTTTTTACTGAGTTATTCGCAATCGTTCAAGGTAGTAGACTGTGACAACCACAAATTTGAAGTTACTTTGAATTAGGGTTGAAGAAAGATTTAAAAAAAGCCGCTGTTTAGCGGCTTTTTTTGTTTTTGTGGTATTCGTTAAGCACGGTTTTCCTGCCTATAGTGCTGGTAATAATGTCGTTTTCCAGATTCCACCCTCGCGCCGGGGAATATTCCCTACCATACCAAATGATTTGAAGATGTAAGTTGTTCCAGAGTTCTTTTGGAAACAGGCGTTTCGCATCCCGTTCCGTTTGCACTACATTTTTCCCATTGCTAAAACCCCATCGATACATAAGCCGATGAATATGGGTGTCCACTGGGAAGGCGGGTATGCCAAAAGCTTGGGAGACCACAACACTTGCAGTTTTGTGCCCAACAGCGGGCAGTTCTTCCAATAAAGCAATATCGGAAGGAACTTCACCATTATACTTTTCAATCAAAATCTCCGATAGTCCATGAATTCCCTTTGACTTCATGGGGGATAAGCCTACCGGACGAATGATATCCCGAATTTCCTCTACCGAAAGTTTGACCATGGCATACGGATTATCGGCCCGCTCAAAAAGGAGTGGTGTAATTTGATTGACGCGAACGTCGGTACTTTGGGCGGACATCAGTACGGCAATCAAGAGGGTATAAGGGTCCTTATGGTCTAAAGGAATCGGAATTTTAGGATATAGCGCATCTAATTTGTCAATTACAAAGGCTACCTTCTCCTTTTTCGTCATATTTTGTTTAACTTTATGGAATAATTATTAAACAACATAAAATATTCCAAGCGATGAACATGTTAAAAGTTGGTGATAAAGTACCTGAATTTTCCGCAAAGGACCAAGATGGAAATACGGTTAATTTGAGTGATTACAAAGATAAAAAATTGGTTGTTTTCTTCTATCCCAGGGCAAATACCCCGGGTTGCACTGCTGAGGCTTGCAATTTAAGAGATAATTATAGCCTGTTGCAAGAGCAAGGCTTTGAATTGTTGGGGGTAAGCGAGGATAGCCAGAAAAAACAAGCCAACTTCAAATCGAAATACGAGTTTCAGTTTCCCCTTTTGGCGGATGAAGACCATACCGTAATTGAGACGTTCGGTGTTTGGGGCCCTAAGAAATTCATGGGAAAAGAATACGATGGCTTACACCGAACCACTTTTGTCATTGATGGGGAAGGGGTAATCGAAAAAGTTATCGAGAAAGTAAAAACCAAAGACCATGCAGCACAGCTGCTCAACTAAAAAAGGCACCGTTTAGGTGCCTTTTTTTATGCTTCTTCTTTTTCCGGGTGTTCTTTTCGTAAAAAGAGTTTCTTCTCCTTAATCATTTCGGCAATACCTTCTGGGAGCATTTCTTCCCAACCTTCTTCACCTTGGGTAATACGACGCAGTACTTCCCTTGAAAAAATGTCCATAATGTCGGGGTCATAGTCAATAATGTCCATCACCTTGCCATTGTATTTAAAGAATTTGTACAACTCTTTCATACGCGGATGCACCTTTACGTTGTTGCTGGTCATGATTTTTCCCGTTTCTGGGTCCTTCATAGGGTAGAGGTATACCTTCAAATCCTTGAAAAACAACTTTCCGAATGCCTCCAAAATACCA
>JBCBCH010000491.1:0-2220 GCA_038530835.1 Bacteroidota bacterium
GTGCGATACTCGACCACCAGATAATTTTGACGCCCGACCGGGTCCTTCAATAGGCCCACAAGGCTTCTAAAATCTGAGGTGCTGGAGGTCATTAAAGTGGGTTTCATGGCCAAGAATACTTCAACGGTTTCCCCATCTGAAGTAACTTTCATACTATACCAAGGAAACGCTTCTCCTTTAAAGGTGGTAGACTCCCCCGTTTTTTTTAGGCGGTTGAGCATACAGTCTACTGGCGGTGCTGAAGGGGCAACAACGGATATACCCACCAAAGGAGGAGCCCCTTCAAACATGTCACGAGCTTCACCATAATATCCCATCTTGGATAGCGCACCTTGGTTTGTACCCAACACCACGTAGTGTATTTTAAGGTCTTCATCGCTCCCTAAATCACCCAATGCTGCGGTGATATTTTCAATCTGTTCTTCAAAAATCCCCACCGAACCATCAGCACTATTCACAAAACATTCCACGGTCAAGACGGAAGGAGAGATTATTCTGGCTTCCAAGCGATAATCAAATTGCAAGGGTCTATCCTTATGTTGCATTGGATTGGTTGAAATACCCGTGCTAATTTCGTAGGCTTCCTGATATTCCTCAGAGCCTTCCGGAAGACCACTATCCTCTTCTTCCTCACATTCCCATTCCGGTTCTTGGGCCCGATAGCCCGCATTTTCCATCTCACTTCTTGAGGCAATCCTACTATCGTAAAAACCAGCAAGTTCGGTTTCTATCCCTTGTCGCAGTCTGCGGAGGTTATACTCAATCATTTGACTTCCATCAAAAATAATATCATAGGTATTGGCAGAAGTTGGACCACTACCGTATCGAATAATCCCTGGAATTTTATCGGCGGCTGAGTTTTGCAAATCGGAAAGACTGGGCACATGATTGACAAAACTGGGGTCGTTTTCAGGCCCGGGATGCGTATGAAAGTCGGCTACCAATCGAAGGTTATCACCGGAAGGACGCTGGCTGGCGATAATCTCATCTGAAACCCCTGGTGGCCATCGATAAATTCGCGTGCGGTATTCTTGGCAAGGGTCTGAAGTACCTTCCATAAGCTCATGCACAATCCATCCGCCCTCCTCATGTTCATTGGGTGTCCCTTCCTGACTATCCCGCCATGCTTCATCCAATGCATTTTGCACAACCGGGTCATTCAAGATTTCAAAAATGTCCAATGAGGGGCAAGAAGTACTTTGTCCCCAAAGTTGGGCTGTAGTCAAGAAAGCGAAAAAGAATACGTTCGATACTACCGATTTCATACCTAGCGGGTAAAATAGGTTTCAATTACTTCTCCTGTTTTCTGGTCAATGAACAGGTGCGGTTCCCCACCCCGTTTATTTGTTTCCGGTTTTAGCGGAAACGAAACATGCCAAACCCCTTCTTCATTTATGATTTGCTCAGTACGTTCCTCAAAATTGATGGACAGCACACTGTCTTGCGCCATAAAGGATTTCGCGATATCCAGGGCTGATTGTTTCGATATTTTGGGACCACAACTGATGAAAAGTAGTAGAAAAACCCATGTTGGGAAGGAGACCATCGCTCGAAAAAATAAGTTGTGCTGGAATGAGGTATGTTTTTTCAAAATGGTAAAGATTGAATTTTCAAATAATTAACCTTCTTAAAGGTATTGAAAATACATACATTGTTTTGTGGATTTTAGATGAAATACAATCGGCTTAACTTCCGTTGAGATTTTGTAGGGAATCCAATTCATTTCATAAAAATCCATTAAAAAATGCGTAAATTCCTAAGTGATGATATCCAAACGAATACTCCATATCCTGTTTCTGGCTTTAGCGACTTTAGGTTGCCAACCGAAGAAAACCCAAGAGCGGTCCGAGTCTATTCAAGTAGATAAGGACACTTCGATAACAGCGTCCCCCATCCTAACAGATAAAGAACCTATTCCAGAAATTCCAGAAGAGGAAATGATGGATGATATGGAATTTATGCCCCCAATAGAATCCAATAGTTATCTCGGAATCGTAGTGGGGGATTCAACCATCGCTCATTCGAATGTTCTGCGGTCTGGAAGTTTGAAAAGTGGAGAAGGGGTTTTTCCCGTCAATTACATTTTGTGGAACAAAGACACCTTGGGATATACGTACGGAGAAAACCTAATTGAGTCCATCCATATCTGGGATAGTCGCGGTACGACCCTTGAAGGGGTTCGGGTAGGAAGTACTTTCGCAGAAATCAAACGGTTTTTGA
>JBCBCH010000492.1:0-2218 GCA_038530835.1 Bacteroidota bacterium
GGCACCATTGTATTCAGCCACTTCCTCCCCCATCAAATAAATGGTGTCATCCCGTCGCATCTCTTCTGTCATGGCTTCTGCGATAGCTTCCCTAAACTGTAAAGTCTTCATGAAATTGCACTAAAAGATTATGGTTTTGAGCAGGGCCAAAAATAGGGAATAATGCCGCAAAAAAAGCATTTGTCCTGAAAAAAAAGCACAAAATTTATTATGCATGCATAATAAATTTCAGATTTTTATAGCTATCTTTGAAGGGCAAAAATATAAGAGATTTTATGAAGATTTTGGTTTGTATCAGTAATGTCCCAGACACTACATCAAAAATTAATTTTACGGATAACGACACCAAGTTTGATACCAATGGCGTGCAATTCGTAATCAATCCTAATGATGAATTTGGTTTGACCCGTGCCATGTGGTTCAAAGAAAAGCAGGGGGCATCCATTCATGTGGCTACCGTTGGAGGACCTCAAACGGAACCAACCATTCGAAAAGCCCTTGCTATTGGCGCCGATGAGGCCATCCGCATAAATGCTGAGCCTACTGACGGCTTTTTTGTAGCCCAGCAATTGGCTGAAGTGGCCAAAAGTGGAGGATATGATTTGATTATTGCCGGAAGGGAGTCTATTGATTACAACGGCGGTATGGTACCCGGAATCCTAGCCACAATGTTGGACATGAATTTCGTAAACACCTGTATTGGTTTGGAGGTTGATGGCACCAACGCGGTAGCCTATCGCGAAATCGACGGGGGAAAAGAAAAGATTGAAACCACTTTGCCTTTGGTTATAGGGGGACAAAAAGGATTGGTCGAAGAAAGCGACCTTCGCATCCCGAATATGCGTGGTATCATGATGGCCCGTAAAAAGACCTTGACCGTACAAGAACCTTCTGGCGGCGAAAGCTTGACCCACGACCAGAAATTTGAAAAGCCCGCTCCTAAAGGCCAAGTAAAACTAGTTGATGCGGAAAATGTAGATGAACTTATCAATTTGTTGCACAACGAAGCCAAAGTCATTTAATCTTACAAAGAAGTAGACGTACGATGTATTCGTACTCCAAAAAATATACACATGTCTATACTTGTTTATACAGAATCAGAAAAAGGAAAACTCAAGAAGAATGCCTTTGAGGTGGCCTCCTATGGCTATGCTTTGGGGCAACTTACGGGAAACGACGTTACCGCAGTAGCCATCAATAGTGAAAATACTGCGGAACTAGGAACCTACGGGATATCCAAAGCGTTGCTAGTCCAGGATGGTTCATTGGATGTTTTCAACGCTAAAGGCTACGCGAAAGCCATCCATCAAGCCGCGGAATCCGTTGGAGCGAAAACCATTATTGTAAGCTCTAGCGCTGACACGAAATTTTTGGCGCCGATCCTTGCTGGAATGATGCACGCGGGATACGTACCTAATGTTGTGGCCATTCCGGAAAGTACTAGCCCGTTGACCGTAAAAAGAACAGCTTTTAGTAACAAGGGTTTTGCCATCACAGCCATTCAATCTGAAAACAGCATCATTGGCGTTTCAAACAATGCTTTCGGTACTGTTGAGAATTCAACCACTTGCAATGTACAAGGGTTTACGGTTTCATTGGCTGATAGCGATTTCAGTACCAAATCGGTTGAAGTTGATAAAGTGGTTGGAAAGGCTACTATTGCAGATGCCGATGTCGTAGTATCTGGTGGTCGCGGATTGAAAGGTCCCGAGAATTGGGGTATGATTGAAGAACTGGCTGATATTTTGGGTGCGGCCACAGCCTGTTCCAAACCCGTTTCGGATTTGGGATGGCGTTCTCATGGAGAGCACGTAGGACAAACGGGGAAACCGGTTGCGAGCAACCTCTACATAGCGATTGGTATCTCTGGAGCGATACAGCATTTGGCGGGTGTAAGCGCTTCCAAAACCAAGGTGGTTATCAACAATGACCCCGAAGCACCGTTCTTTAAAGCAGCGGACTACGGAATTGTTGGTGACGCCTTTGAGGTAGTGCCCAAACTCATCGAAAAATTAAAAGAATTTAAAGCACAAAACGCTTAAATTTTGTTAATTTGCCCCACACAATGGGCCGTTCAGATAGCTGGTTCCACCAATATTTGAACGGCTTTTTTGGTTTTAGGAGGAGAATATGAGCTTAGTACGATTAAAAATAAAGGGGATATCTTACAGTCAAACCCAAAATGGTGCCTACGCTCTTATTTTAAATGAAGTAGAAG
>JBCBCH010000493.1:0-2207 GCA_038530835.1 Bacteroidota bacterium
TCACCATTACTGGTCGTGGTACTGTTGCAACAGGTCGTATCGAGACAGGTGTTGCCAACACTGGTGACGCTGTGGATATCATCGGTATGGGTGCAGAAAAACTTGCTTCTACAATCACTGGGGTAGAAATGTTCCGTAAGATTTTGGATAGAGGTGAAGCTGGAGATAACGTAGGTATCCTTTTGAGAGGTATTGAAAAATCCGATATCAAAAGAGGTATGGTAATCTGTAAGCCAGGTTCCGTAACACCACACGCTAAATTCAAAGCTGAGGTATATATCCTTAAGAAAGAAGAAGGTGGGCGTCACACGCCATTCCACAACAACTACCGTCCTCAGTTCTACGTAAGAACTACAGACGTAACAGGTAATATCAACCTTCCTGATGGAGTGGAGATGGTTATGCCTGGTGATAACCTTACCATTACGGTTGATTTGATTCAGCCTATCGCATTGAGTGTTGGACTACGTTTCGCGATTCGTGAAGGTGGTAGAACTGTAGGTGCTGGTCAGGTTACTGAAATTCTAGATTAATTTTTAGAGAATAAACATAGTATTGCACTAAAGGGTGTTCCGCTTATGCGGGATACCTTTCAGTGTAAATATAAACGGGTGTAGCTCAGTTGGTAGAGCACTGGTCTCCAAAACCAGGTGTCGGGAGTTCGAGTCTCTCCTCCCGTGCAAAATAAATTACGGAAGTGATGAGACGAGAAGTCCGCCCGGATGTACCATCAGTACGGACGGGTTTATCCTGAGCGTAGTCGAAGGTAAAGTCTCTCCTCCCGTGCGAAGATTAGAAAGCATGCGAGTCTCTTTGAAGCCTGTGCTGAGCAGAGTCGAAGCATGCAAGAAAATACAGGAACTGTTATGTTGACGTATATAAAGGAATCATTTGAAGAACTAAAGAATAATGTCACTTGGCTTAGCCGAGAGAAGGCATCCAACCTAATGGTCGTTGTTGCGGTCTTTTCTATTTTGTTTGCTTTGGCTACTTGGGGTGTTGACTCTTTGTTCAGCAAATTGATTACCCTGTATTTTGATAATGTAATAGGATAGTTCGTAATGTCGGAAGTGCTAGAGAAAAAATGGTATGTGGTCCGAGCGGTGAGCGGACAAGAAAACAAAATCAAAGGCTACATTGAAAGTGAAGTGGAGCGCAATGGTTTTGGAGATTACTTGGAAGACGTTTTGGTGCCTACCGAAAAGGTAGTCCAAATCCGAAATGGAAAGAAAATCAATAAAGAAAGGGTTTACTTTCCAGGCTATATAATGATTAAAGCAAACCTTGGCGGTGAAATGATTCATATCATTCGTTCCATCACCAACGTTATCGGATTTTTGGGTGAGACCAAGGGCGGAGACCCCGTTCCATTGCGCAAATCCGAAGTGAACCGTATGCTTGGAAAAGTAGATGAGTTGGCCGTGAATACTGATAATGTAGCCATTCCATTCATCTTGGGCGAAACGGTAAAGGTTATTGATGGACCTTTCAACGGTTTTAACGGAACGGTTGAAAAAATCAATGAAGAGAAGCGGAAGCTTGAGGTAATGGTGAAGATTTTCGGAAGGAAAACACCATTGGAATTGAGCTACATGCAGGTAGAAAAAGTATAAATAGACTATTAGACAATAGAAACAAGAATCTAGACAATTGCGATATCGGCTAAAGGTCTAACGTCTTGAATCTTAAATCTAATATCTATCATAAAAGAGCTGTTACAATATCGTAAAGTTGTGTTGCTTCCAATTGACACGCTTTCATTATTAATTAGAAACAATGGCAAAAGAAGTAGATAAGGTAGTTAAACTACAAGTTAGGGGAGGTG
Source organism: Bacteroidota bacterium (assembly GCA_038530835.1). Classification (GTDB taxonomy): domain Bacteria; phylum Bacteroidota; class Bacteroidia; order Flavobacteriales; family Flavobacteriaceae; genus Flagellimonas. Next base: position 1,826 of record JBCBCH010000493.1, read on the forward strand.
CTGCGAACCCATCGCCACCGGTTGGACCCGCCTTAGGTGCTGCCGGTGTTAACATCATGGAGTTCTGTAAGCAGTTTAATGCGAGAACCCAAGACAAAGCAGGTAAGGTTTTACCTGTGGTTATCACCGTTTATAAAGACAAGTCTTTCGAGTTTGTTGTAAAGACTCCACCAGCGGCGGTTCAATTGATGGAAGCAGCGAAGATCAAAAAAGGATCTGGAGAACCCAATCGGGTAAAATCAGGTTCAGTAACCTGGGATCAAGTAAAAAATATCGCCGAAGACAAAATGGCGGATTTGAATGCGTTTAGCGTGCGCTTCTTTTTGCTTTTTTGTCAATCTTGCCATTGTAAAGTCTTTACGATGTTAAAAAGGTTTGGGTC
>JBCBCH010000494.1:0-2197 GCA_038530835.1 Bacteroidota bacterium
ATGGTTTTCGAAATCAGCGTTGGTAGATTTATCTGCGCTTTACATATCCAACCATTTCTTGAAATTGGTGGTGCGCTCTCTGGAGACGATGACCTGTTCTTCTTCTTTGGGGAGAAGTTTCAATAGCAAACGACTATTGAAATAGCTATGGATTTCTACTACAGATTCCACCGAGACCATGAACTTTCGGTTGACCCTAAAAAAATGAATGGGATTCAAGATATTTTCCAACTGGTCGATCGTATATTCAATAGGATAGGTTTGCGATGAATGCGTATGTAAAAAAATCATCCCATCCATCGATTTGAAATAAGCAATATCGGCCACGTTGAACGAGCGAAATTGGTTGCCCACCTTTACCATAAACCGGTGCTTGAACTCTTTTCGGAACAACTCTTTGAGCTCTTGCATGTTTTGCTGTGGTGCTGCGCTACGGGTAATATTCTTTTCGAATTTTTCAAGAGCGACTTTTAGGTCTGCCTTTACGATGGGTTTCAACAAATAGTCCAAACCATTGTATTTGAACCCACGAATGGCAAATTCGTTGTACGCTGTGGTAAAAATCACGGGGGGATGGTCATCAAGGTCATCCAAAATGTCAAATCCGTATCCGTCATTGAGCTGAATATCCAAAAAAATCAAATCTGGTAGAGGATTGCCTGCGAACCACTGTTTCGCTTCTTGCACGGAACTGAGCACGGCAGCAATTTCCAAATCGGGTGCGAGTTCCGAAATCAACAGGCACAAACGCTTGGAAGCAAACTCCTCGTCTTCAACAATAATTGCTCTCATACTAAGAAATTGACAGCAACTTGTTTTGCTCCATTTCTTGAGTCAAGAGTGGAATGATTACCTCGAAAAAATCTGCTTCCTCCCGAACCAGTACCTGTTTGTTCGTATAGTAGGAGTACCGCTTTTTGATGTTATCCAGACCAAGGCCAGTTGTTTTGGAAAGATTTCTTTTTTTCAAGGTATTTCTCACCACCAAAGCGTCTTCCCCAATGGTTCTAACCGTTACTTGCAAAGGCTGTTCTTTGGAATAATAATTGTGCTTCAGGGCATTTTCAATCAACATTTGCAGCGACAAAGTAGGTATTGAAAACTTTGTAGCGTCCAAGTTGATGTCCATTGAAATAGAAACCGCGTTTTTGTGCCTTACCTCCATCATAAATATGTAGGCATCCAAAAAAGCCACCTCTTTTTCAAGGCTTACCAAATCCTCTTCCTTGTTGTCAAGAATATAACGATAGCTGCTGGCCAAACGCGTCACAAAATCTGAAGCAAGGTCTCGGTCCTCATACATTAAAGATGTCAGGGTATTCAGACTATTAAACAAAAAGTGCGGGCTGATTTGACTTTTGAGAGATGAGTACTTGGAGGCCAACATTTCTTTTTGCAAATCCTCCATCTGCTTTTGGAGCGCTTCCCGTTGGTGAATCAAATGGTAGTACATATTGAAAAACACCACTGTGAAACCCAGTGCAACTGCTCTAAATACATCTGTGATAAACTCTTTATCCGGAGTTTGTTCGCAAATAATGCCCCAAGTCTCCCGAAAAGGGAACAATCCAATATAATATACTACTACAGATACCACTACTACCCAAAACATGGTCTTTGAAAGAATTTGCAAGCTTGATTTAAAGCTTAGTCCTCCTTTCTGCTTTTGCCGTTTGATGTACCAATTGTTTAATTCCCAAGTAAAGAAGAACAAAAAGAAGGCAGTGAAATAATAGAAGATGCTTGTGGGTGTGAAAAATTCCTCGAACAGACCTTTCTCGTGTTCCATGGTAAGCTTTACAGCCAAAAAGACAACGTTGACCACCATCCAACGGAAAAGGAAATTCAAGATACTTTTTTTGTGTTTTGTGAACCACATAGTACCCCAAAGATACGTGAGCTTGGGTAGATTGGGGAAAACAGCACAACGAACCGTCAAAAAAAAGCCTGAACCGTCAATTAATCGGTTTTAAGCGTTTACACTGCAAAATTGGGCTGTTTTCCATTTTAACCCTTCATTTGACAATCCAAATCATCAATCCACGAATCGCAGATTGTCCATTTCCAGCAGGTAACATTTCATGACAATTTTGGGAAAAATAAAAACCACGTCATGAAAAAAATTCTGTTTCCATTTGTTTTCTTGCTGAGCTTAGGTGCCTTTGCCCAAACCGGTGTTATTAAGGGAATTATTTTG
>JBCBCH010000495.1:0-2195 GCA_038530835.1 Bacteroidota bacterium
CGTTGCTTTTTGACATTTTTGGATGTGCTCCTTTAACACATCAGGATACATGCTTCCCGCACCCAAAAGCCCCAAACCGCCAGCATTGGAAACAGCAGATGCCAACCTCCAACCACTGGCCCATATCATACCACCTTGTACTATGGGATACTTTACTTGGAACAATTCGGTTATGCGATTGTTTTTCATAGTTACGCGATTACGCCAGAACCTAGTAGTTCATCCCCGTCATACCATGCTACAAATTGACCTTCGGTAATAGCCGATTGGGATTCCTCAAAATCCACATACATGCCGTGCTCCGTTTGATATAGGGTAGCCTTTTGCAAGGGTTGACGATAACGGATTCTAGCCTTGACCTGCATTTCTTCTCCAGGGGCTAGCGTTAAATCTTCCCGTACCCAGTGTACCTCATCCCTATGGACGAACAAAGTTTTGCGGAACAAACCGGGATGTGTTTTGCCCTGCCCCGTATAAATGATATTGTTTTCCACATCGGTTTCGATGACGAAGAGGGGCTCTTTGGTTCCCCCAACATCCAAACCTTTGCGCTGGCCGATGGTAAAATAATGTGCCCCTTGATGCTCTCCTACAATTTTACCGTCTGTTTTGGCATATACCTTTTTTTGGGCTTGATACGAAAGCTCGTTCTCCCTATCGGAAAAACTTGAAGCTACTTTTTGAAACTGGAGTGCATCAGAAGGAATTTCAACAATAGCACCTTTTTTTGGCTTCAATTGTTGCTGTAAGAATTCTGGTAAGCGCACTTTACCAATAAAGCACAATCCTTGTGAATCTTTTTTGTCTGCCGTTATCAACCCGTTCTCTGTAGCTATCTTGCGTACCTCAGGCTTGGTCAATTCCCCAATGGGAAAGAGGGTTTTTGAAAGTTGCTCTTGGGAAAGCTGACACAGAAAATAGGATTGGTCCTTATTTCCGTCTACTCCCGAAAGCAGTTGATAGGTTTCCGTGCCATCTGCATTTTCAATGGTCCCTTTTCGGCAATAGTGCCCAGTGGCGACATAATCCGCTCCAAGTTGTAACGCAATCTGCAAAAAAACATCAAACTTGATTTCGCGATTGCACAACACGTCTGGATTGGGCGTACGGCCCATTTCATATTCGCGAAACATGTAATTCACGATGCGCTCCTTATATTCAGCGCTTAAATCAACGGTCTGGAAGGGGATCCCCAACTTTTCGGCCACAATAAGGGCATCGTTGCTGTCTTCCAACCAAGGGCATTCCTCCGAAATCGTAACCGAATCATCATGCCAGTTTTTCATAAACAGGCCAATGACATCGTAGCCCTGTTCTTTCAACAAGTGGGCTGCCACGCTCGAATCTACTCCGCCTGATAGTCCTATGACCACCTTTTTCATAACCTCCATATTTGGAGGGCAAAAATACAAAATTCAAAGACGTTAATCACCCTTGTTAAAAGTGCATCAAATTCCATGGTTTCGTATGCTTTTCGTGATACTCCTGTGACATTTTGAAGTTATTCTTGTCATGCACTTTTGACCAACATTTAAAGTTGAGATAACCTAGAATTAAGGATGCTTTTAAATGCGTGGAGCGATTATACCTTACTTTCAACGAACAGAACACAGAACCAAATTAATGAAAATGAAGACCATCCCACTTTTTAAAAAAATTGCTTTTTTCTTTCTCGTTGCCCTGGCGTTCAACAGCTGCAGCAACAATGATGATGACGGCGGAACGACTACAGACCGTACGGGCGATTCCAACGACACAAATTCCTTGCCGAACATTGTTGAATTGGCGGAAACCGTGGATGTTTTAAGTACACTCCTTGACGCTGTTGAAGCGGCTGGAGGAGACTTGGGCAATACCCTTGCAACAGGCGACCCGTTGACCGTTTTTGCTCCTAGCAATGATGCATTCAACGCCCTGCTTGCACAATTGGACGGATTCGATAGTCTTGATGATTTTGACGAAGCCGCCGAGAAAGAAATCCTTACCAAAATATTGCAATATCATGTTGTTGCAGACACAAAAGCATTCAGTTCTGACCTTTCAGACGGACAAAGTTTGCCTACGGTACAATCCGAAATGTTAACGGTGACCATTGACGGTTCCGTTTTTATCAATGACAAAACCGATGAAGCGGCCGAAGTGGTAGGCGCCGATAATGAGGCATCGAATGGTATTGTTCATATTGTTGACAAGGT
>JBCBCH010000496.1:0-2169 GCA_038530835.1 Bacteroidota bacterium
CGTTTTGAAGCCAATATTCAAATACAGTCTTCAAGACCCATTTATAATACCTCTTACGAAAGCCCCGTATTCAACTTTAAGGACAACGCCTTTAATTTTCAATACCAAGAATTCCAACCCTTGGTGTACAACCAAAATGTGTTTGAATCCAACCTTATTGGGGTTATGACGTATTATGTCTATGTTATTTTAGGTTTGGATGCCGATACGTTTTCGCTGCAAGGAGGCGATGAGTTCTATAGAAAAGCGCAAAACATAGTAACCCAAGCCCAAGGGTCTAATTTTTCTGGTTGGAACCAAGAGACGGGACAACGTACCCGTTTTGAGCTGATAGACAATTTGTTGAGCAATAGTTTTCGCGAGTACCGCATCGCCATGTACAATTACCACCGTAAGGGATTGGATATTTTGGGGGATAACAACAGTACAGGGAAGCAAGTGATTGCGGGAAGTTTACGCTTGTTCGAAACCCTCATCAAAAGACGTCCAAACGCTTTTTTGATTCAAACCTTCTTTGATGCAAAATCCGAGGAGATTCAGAATATTTTTTCAGATGGTCCTAAGGTAGATATCGTAAAACTCAAAGAAACCTTGAACCGCGTGGCACCGTTTTATTCCAACATTTGGAATGACATAAATTACTAGTCCATTTCTAGAAAGACGTTTATCTTTATCCCAAAAGAAAACGGGTTGCTCACTCAACTTTCCATTAAAAATTACGCACTGATCAATGATATCCGGGTAGACTTTACCGACGGATTCAGCACCATTACGGGCGAGACCGGAGCTGGGAAATCCATTTTGCTGGGAGGGCTTTCCTTGGCGTTGGGCAACCGTGCTGATTTATCCTCCTTAAGGAACGATACCATAAAATGTATTATAGAAGCTGAGTTTGATATTGCCAACTATGAACTCGAACGCTTCTTTCAGGATAATGATTTGGACTTTGAGACCAACAGCATTTTGAGAAGAGAGATTCTCCCAAGCGGAAAGTCCAGAGCGTTTATCAATGACACCCCGGTGACCTTGGATATTTTGAAAAAGCTTGGTTCACAACTGGTTGACGTGCATTCGCAGCATCAAACCTTGCAGTTGACCAATAATGCCTTTCAATTGAGGGTGGTGGATGCCTTGGCTAAAAACCAAAGCCGACTAAAGGAGTATGGGAAAGTTTTAGCAAAGTATCGTGCAGAACAGACGCTGTTGAAGGAGCTGGAGGAATTTCAGAGCAATTCCCTCAAAGAACACGATTACAACACCTTTTTGTTGGAAGAATTGGACGCAGCCAATCTTCAAGAAGGAATGCTTCCCCAATTGGAAGAGGAACAACAACAATTGGATAATGTAGAACGAATCATTCAACAACTTTCGGAAGCGAATCAAGTTTTACAGGCTGAAACCATTGGTGTTCTTGTGCAGTTGGACACCTTGCGAAGAGCCCTTCAAAACCTTTCCGACTTTGGAAAGCAATATGAAAATCTTTCTCAGCGCATGGAATCCGTTCATATTGAAATGGATGATATGGTCGCGGAGTTAGAGCAGCTTTCGGACAATATAGAGGCCAACCCCGAAAGGTTGAACAAGGTCAATGCCCTTTTGCAAAAAGTATATGACCTTCAAAAAAAGCATCAGGTTGATTCCATAGCAGGCTTACTGGAAGTGAAGCAAGATTTGGCCGAAAAAGTAGACGCCGTGGTCAATATTGATACGAATATTGAAGCGAAGCGTAGCATCGTTACCCAGTTGGAATCTGATTTGGAAACGCGAGCCATTGCCCTTCGAGATGCCAGAAATGCAGTAATTCCCAAATTGAAGACCGTATTGCAGGAAAAACTATACGACCTTGGCATGCCTTCAGCCACCTTCAAAATAAACATTTCCCCTGCTGAAACCTTCAACAGTCATGGAAAAGATGAGTTGGTTTTCTTGTTCTCTGCCAATCAAGGTTCGCATTACGGAGAGTTGAAAAAAGTTGCTTCTGGAGGGGAGTTGAGTCGTATTATGTTGACCATCAAATCCATTTTGGCAGAGTATGAAAAGCTCCCAACCCTTATGTTCGATGAGATTGACACTGGCGTGTCAGGAGAGATTTCCAACAAAATGGGGGAAATTATGCAAGACATGGGGCATACCATGCAGGTATTTTCGATAACCCATCTACCTCAGGTG
>JBCBCH010000497.1:0-2160 GCA_038530835.1 Bacteroidota bacterium
ATTCAAACTATCGGCTTCATCTTCTTCGTATAGCAAAACATGGTTCGGAAAACGCAATCTTGCCAAGGTTTTTTCAACGCGAATCATATCGGGGTAATCGTGGTCGTTTTTACCAACGATGCCAATAAAATGGAAGGGGCGTTTAATATCCAGTACTTCGGTGTTTGCCAAGGAAGCACCCACCGAGATAACGCCACTGATTTTTTTCAGGAAAATTGGGGTCAAGGTTGCGTAACCTGCGCCACTTCCCATTCCGGCCGTGTATACCCTTCTATTGTCTACAGGAAGTGCCGTTGAAATCAGTCCCAAAACCGTTCCGGTTTTCAACATGTTATTGGTCAGCGAAAGACTATCGTTGATATGGGTTGAGGCCAATATGTATCCTTCTTTTTCCGCTCCTGGAATAAACTGTTGTAATGCGGTTTCCTCTTCTCCATCCAAATCCAGTAAAAGCACCAAAGGCCACTTCTTTTCTTTGGTAAAATCGGTGGGAAGATAAACGGAATAGCTACCAGGAATACTATCGTTAATGGGGAGGGGTGTATTGACGATTCCCTTAGTTAGCACCAATTGTTGGGAGGAGACCATTTGGAAAGTTCCCAACAACAAGAGAAGAATACTTTTTTTCATAGCAATGTAGACTCAAAAATCTCGCCAAACCGAAACTTCTACCTAAAACGTTTCTCACATTGGCTTTATGGGAGCGTTGGATACCACATCCGACAATACGATATGGGTACGACATTCGCCGTAAACAATCAATTTGTCAATGAATTTTTCCAAGTGCTCTTGGTCGCACAACACTACCTCCATAATTATGTTTTCGTTTCCGGTTATGCGGTAGCAATTAATGACTTCATCAAAAGCGGATACCTTGGCCAAAAACGGTTTCAGTTTTCCCATAAAGGCCCGTAACATGATAATACCCCGAAGTTGATACCCCGCCTTGCGATTCGACAACCGTACCGTGTACCGTTCGATTACCCCTGTATCCTCCATCTTTTTTACCCGCTCGGCAACTGCCGGGGGTGTTAGGCCTACTTTTCTTCCAATATTAGCAAAGGATTCCCTTGCGTTATCTTGCAAACAGTTAATAATTTCCCAATTTGTCTTATCAATATTCATAGAAAAGAAAAGAATCCAATAATCTTTTAATTCGAAAGAAAAATATATAATTCACTTTATTATATAAAGATACGGGTATTTTAGGTAACCGTAACTTTATATATCAAATTGCTAAGAAAATACCCCATTGCAAGAACAACTCTCCATCTATCATAAATCACTTGCCCTCAGAGATATGAGCGAGGCCATTGCACACTATTTTGAGTATCGCAAGGATGCTTTGGTGCTAACCCGCTATCCCGGTTTACGCGATGATGTGGTGCATAGTCTTGTGGCAGATGCAAGTCTCATTACCAAAGAAGTGGAAATGGCGACGCACAGTTCATCCTATTCCAAACGGATGAAAAGCCTCACTTTTATCAATGTGATGACACGAAACATCCTTTCGTACTGTAATGGTTTGGAAAAAGACGGTGTTAAAGAAAAGGAGTATCTCAATCTCCTTCGCACCGAGCTTAAAAGCTTTCGTAGGGCTTTTAAAAAATGGCGCCGTTCGTTACAAAACGGTTTGGACTAAACTCCCAGATTACATATTTCGCCTGTATTGCCCGCCAACTTCAAAAAGTGCATTGGTGATTTGTCCTAACGAACAATACTTAACTACTTCCATTAATTTGTCGAACAAATTCTCATGCTCGACCGCAGCCTTTTGCAGAGATTTCAACGCTGTTTCTGCTTCCTTGGCATAGCAACTGTGCAAGGACCTCAATGTACCGATTTGGTCTTCCTTTTCGGATTCTGTTGCCCGTATTACTTCGGCCGGAAGGATGGTCGGTGAACCTTTGGAACTCAAAAAAGTATTCACCCCTATTATAGGGTAATCGCCCGTATGTTTCAATGTTTCATAATGTAAGCTCTCCTCCTGTATTTTGGAACGCTGGTACATGGTTTCCATAGCACCCAAAACCCCTCCGCGTTCGGTAATCCGGTCAAATTCCAAAAGCACTGCTTCTTCCACGAGGTCGGTTAGCTCCTCAATGATGAAAGAGCCTTGCAATGGGTTTTCATTTTTGGCGAGACCAAGTTCTTTATTGA
>JBCBCH010000498.1:0-2152 GCA_038530835.1 Bacteroidota bacterium
CAATACCGTAAAGTGTAACTTACACTTTACGGTATTGCCAAAAATCTTTTGGAAGATACTATCCTCACTATAGGTGCATTGACCGAAACTTTGCGGAATTAAGATAGGGGGTGTGGATGACGACGAACTACCCCCGCTGGAACCTCCTGTTCCACCACCAGTTCCGCCACCACCTCCACCGCTGCAGGAAGAAACGAATTGATTGATTTCGGTAGTAACTTGCTTGACTTCTCCGTCTATTGGCGCTAACTGAAGGACATTCCCCGAAGAGCGAAGCATATTTTCATCACCGCAAATACGTCTTTCGTAAGGTTTGAAATTCTTGTCTGTGGATAAATTGATTAAGTAGTTTTGCAAAGTCTCCTTTTTGCTCTTTTCGCAGAAATACAACCCATTGGTAGTATACACATAATAGTTGTTCCCAACAATAAGTTCTCTGTTTTCATTTAACACTTTTGCGAATTTTCCATCCGAAATGACTTCATCATCCAAGTCCAACTCTGAGTTGTCACCTTTGGTAGAATACAATAGTCCTTTGCTCTGAATCAACGACGCTTTGTGCGCTAGAAACGATTCTACCTCTGGGCCATCCAAATCATTAAATATGGGGCGTAGGGCAGTGAAACCTTTATCCGCCAAAGATTGCATGGTCTGGTCCAAAATACCTTCGTCATCATTTTCCAAAAGGGCAGTGAGGGTTTCTTTGGAGTCAAAGGATAGGATGTTTTCTTCCAAGGTAATGGTCTCTGGTACAGCGGAGGCATTAGTGTTATCTTGGGATATTACGGGTTCCTCTTTGGTACAAGAATAGATCAATAACAGACCTAGGGTCACTAGAAAAAATAAATATTTGCTCGTTTTCATGTTATGGGTGTTTAATTGCAGTCAATAGTTAATACTTTGGTAATCATTCCGTTGGTGGTTCCAGCGAAATTTTTGTCTTGTGCTCTGAATTCTACTGAGAAGCGATATGCGCGTAATCTTCTGCTGGAATAGTAGGGTCGATAGCTCTTGGTTTCGGCAACAAAAAAGGTGGTTTCGTAAGGGCCTATGGTACCCGATTTCTTTTTGTTTCGCCAAAAATTGTTGGTCCCATTTGTCTTCAGTCCAAGGTTGAAAATGTTGACCTTATCCTGTTGGATTTTACTTTGGAGCGAGTTTAGAATACCAGCCTTCTGATATACAATTTTTGCAGACAAAAGATTGGCAGCAGTGTTCCATGAAAGCTTGCGTTTACTGCAATACCTGGATCTTTCAGATTGGCTCATGGGTTGCTCCAATCCAGCAACAACGTCTAGTACATTTTCATGAATACTCAAACTTTGTTGCTTTCCAGCGGAGAACGAGTTTTTATTAGCATAAGCGGAAGCCCCCAAAACGTGTACTTCCTCATTGGGAATGTCCACTCTGTAAATGTTGTCCCCAATTTTTATCATGGCGTCTTCATTCAACAGGGTTGCTAGTAAGTCATCCTCAATGCCAATGGAAGCCCGTTGTTCGGTACTTGTTATACTTCTCATAGACGCAAAGCCTATTTTTGCCTCCCATTGCGCAAATTGGTCCGAATCCATGGTGCCTAATTCGGCAATGGCCCCGTCGTAATCCGCTCTGGTAGGAAACGAGAGCATGTTTTGTTCCACGTTAACGTCGAATCCTGATTCCGTGTTTATGGCCTCACTATCGGATTCTTGGTAAACTGGATTGTTTTCTTCTGATGTGCAGCTTGATAGTATCAAAATCAGTATCAAACTGGATAGTCGTAGTATTTTCATTGATTGTTTTTTGGGATTAGTGTTTCGTAATTATCGTTTTCGGTTCTTGTCATAGGAATAGGAAGGGTTAAAGGTTGAACATATTTTTTATGCAGTGTTTCAAATCTAAATGCGCTCACTGCATAAAACTTGCAGCGCTATCGAGGAAGATGGAGAATGGTCTATATTGGATGGATTGAGCTGCTTAAAGCATGGATGTATATTGACAAGGAGATTTGAACGAATTCTAGGAGAGAAGAAAAATTACTTTAAAGCTGAAAACTTGAAGTAATCACGCCGGCCCTTATGGTAGAAATGGAAACATTGATATCCAATTCGAATTCATCATTGTAGAAGTAGGTTTTCCTTTTGCGGTCATACGCTATGTTGGCTTCGTAGTC
>JBCBCH010000499.1:0-2134 GCA_038530835.1 Bacteroidota bacterium
ATGGATTTCTTTTTCACCTTCTTTGGGAGATAAGCCATGCCATAAAGAATTCTCCAAAAAGGGCTGAAGCGTTAGCGAAGGGACCTTGATGTTTTCAGGATTTACCTCAGGGTCCAAGTCAATTTTGAAGTCTATTTCATTGGAGAATCGAATGTTTTCGATGTTCATATACAATTCAACGGTCTCCAGTTCTTCGGCCAAAGTAATTTCCCGAACCGAGGAAGCCTCCAGAATCTTGCGCACCAACTTCGAAAATTTGTTGAGGTAGTGAACCGCATTTTTTTGCTCGTTGTTGATGATATACAGCTTGATAGAGTTCAAAGAGTTGAACAAAAAATGAGGATTCATCTGACTTCGCAACATGTTCTGCTCCAAAGACAAAACACGCCTTTCGTTTTTACTTTGGTACTGCCGGTACAAAATGTAAAGAATAGAAGAAATCAATCCCACAACCAACGCACTGACCAGTAGGGTGGTTTGGTTCTTTTTAAGTCGTAAACGAACGATTTCGTTTTCTTTGGCCAAAACCGAAATCTGGTTTGTCTTCTTTTCCGCTTCATAGCGCACAATGATATCGGTCATGTAGCGTAGATTGGTGGCGCTTGTAATTTCCTTGTCGTAAGCATCTGCCTTTTTGAAATGCTCATAGGCCGCCTTGTAATTTCCTTGTACCCGTTCAAAATCGGAAAGTTTTTGATAGCCATATACCAAGTTGCTCGGCATATTGTGCGTACGCGCCATGTCAATTCCTTTTTGGTAAAAGGACTTTGCCTTTTTGTAATCCCCTAACTCGGTGTGGGCCCAACCAGTATTGATGAAAACCGAAGACGTCAAGAAATAATCGCCAAGATTTTGTGCCAATTCTTGTACAGGTTCTAACAAAACCAAGGCGGCATAAGGCATCTCTTGCTTGAGATAGATCTGCGCCAAACTGTTTTTGCAGATAACTCGACCAAAATCGGAGTCAATTTCTTCATTATAAGCCAAAGACTCACGGTAGTTGTCCAAAGCACCTTCCAAATCTCCTTTTTGCTCCAAACACTTTCCAATGTTTTGATGGTTGATGGCCAGCCCCAGCTTATTGTCCAGTTCTTGTTCAAACTTTAAGGCCCGTTTGAACTGGGTTATGGCTAAATCGTATTGCCCCAATTTTTCGTAAAGGTTGCCAATGGCGTTCAAGGAAATATTGACATGCCTTTTGATGTGGTGTGACGGATTTGCAACATTTTCGGCAAGTTCAAGTGCTCTTTGGTGATGGTCCAAACCTGTTTTAATAGCATCGGTCCGCTGATATACTACCCCGAGCATATTGAGACTTAACACTTTGAATTCGGTATTGTTGATTTGATTGGAAATAGTGAGCGCCTCCCCATGTAAATCAGCGGCCTTTTTGAACTGAGATATATTACGATATCGAGACCCCAACTGATTGAGCGCATACGCTAAACCTTCCATGTATTCTTCCTGCCTGCACTGGTCTGCAAAGTATCGGATTAAGGTAGTATCGCGCTTGTGGTCTCGTAGATTTTCGTCAATAGGGCCATATGTCCTGGCGCGAAAGTTGATGACCTTCTTTACTTTCTCTTTGAATTTATCCGGGATATCTTGTGCGCTGATAAAAAGCGGGGTACAAAATAAAAGTACGACGGCGCACGAAGCAAGTCGTGGGGTAGTTTTGGTTTTGATCAACAAAAATGTAAGCACGCTTTAACTACATATTACAGCATATCCAAAAAGTCGGATTTTTTTTGCCGTGAGACAGGTATTTTGTGATTTGATTCCAAAACAACGTACCCATCGGTTTTTAGAAACTCCTTAATCTTGTTGAGGTTGATGATATATGAATTGTGAATTCTGAAAAAACTACGTTCTGGTAAAATGGCGTTGACTTCTTTCAACTTTTTGGTGAGCAATATTTTTTGCCCATCACTTAAAAACAAAGTACTGTAATTGCCATCGGACTCAGCATATAAGATATCCTCATTATTTAAAAAAAGCAACTTGCCATCGGTGTTGATGGTTATTTTCTTTTTGGAGGATTCCGCGTTGAAGTTTAAAAGTATTTTTTCAAGCTTCTCGGCAGTATAATTCTTGGCATTGAATTTTTTGATTTTATCAATGGTCAATTCCAAGT
>JBCBCH010000500.1:0-2116 GCA_038530835.1 Bacteroidota bacterium
CCAAAAAGTAGCAGAAGCTGGGTACGGTATCATCACGGGAGGTGGACCTGGCATTATGGAAGCGGGCAACCGTGGGGCACATGCGGCAGGCGGTACTTCCGTAGGGCTCAATATCGACTTGCCATTTGAACAGCACGACAATCCCTATATTGATTCCGATAAAAGCCTTGATTTTGATTACTTCTTTGTACGTAAAGTAATGTTTGTGAAGTATTCCCAAGGGTTTGTGGTCATGCCGGGCGGTTTTGGTACGTTGGATGAGCTTTTTGAAGCCATTACCCTAATTCAAACCAATAAAATACACACCTTCCCCATTATTTTGGTAGGTACTTCCTTCTGGAGCGGCTTGTTGGATTGGGTCAAAAACACCATGCTCGAAGCAGGTAATATAAGCCCCCACGACTTGGACCTTATTAAATTGGTTGACTCGGCCGAAGAAGTAGTTAGCATCATTGATGCCTTTTACAAGGGGCACAACTTAAGTCCTAATTTTTAAGAAAGGTTTTGTCCCATAAAACATACATCCCTGTTTTCGCCATTGTTTGGATACTATGCTCGGCCTCAAGGCTGTGGTCGCAACATCAAATAGAAATCACTGCAAAACTGGATGGACAAACCAAAGAAATCCAAATCAACCAAAAGCTCACCTACCACAATACCTCTGGTGTAGGCCTCTCCACAATTTACTTGAACGATTGGATGCATGCCTTTGCCAACAAAAAAACGGCTTTGGCCAAACGTTTTGGGCTACAGTTCAAAAGGAGTTTGCATTTGGCCAAAGATGAAGAGAGAGGATATACCGATGTTACCAGTGTAGTGAATGACAGCTATGTGGGCTTGTTGTGGGAACGCGTGGACAATCGCGATGTTCTCAAAGTTGAACTTGCCCAACCCTTACTAGATGGTGAAAAGACACAAATCTTCATTACTTACAAAGTGCAATTGCCGGACAAAAAGTTCACCAACTTTGGTTACGGCCCCAATAACGAGTTCAACTTAAGACATTGGTATCTCACTCCTGCAGTCTTCAAAGATGGGGAGTGGTTGCTCTATGACAACTTGGATTTTGATGACCTGTATACTGCGCCTGCCGATACACGAATTAATCTGAACTTTCCAGAAGGATTACATCTCGCAACCAACTTTCAGGATGCTGCTGGTGTTTCCCGTTTTCCTGGCGGACAATTCGTCCAGTTAAAAGGCACCAATCGTGGACCTTGTACCATCATACTGACCAATAGAAAACGATATACCAAACATGTAACCCGCTTTCTTACGGTAACTTCCGATTTGGATACAAAGAATTATGACGACATCTCACAAGGCATCTCCATTCATAAGGTGTCCAAATTCATTTCTGAACACTTGGGTAGCTATCCCTACGAAAATGTATTGGTAAGTACTGTGGATTATAACAAAAGTCCATTGTATGGCATAAACCAGCTGCCCTCTTTCATTCGACCCTATGATGAACAGTTTCAATTTGAAATGAAGTTCCTAAAAACTACGCTACGCAATGTAGTAAAGGAATCTTTGTTCATCAACCCCAGAAAAGAACGCTGGGTTTTGGATGGCATCGTGAATTATTTGATGATAAAGTATGTGGAAATACATTATCCCAACCAAAAACTAGTAGGTAAACTTTCCAATCTATGGGGCTTCAAAGGATTTCATCTTGCCCAGATGGATTTTAACGAGCAGTACTCATTGCTCAGTATGTTCCCGGCGCGCAGCAATATCGACCAAGCCCTGACCACCCCTGCGGACTCTTTAATTAAAATCAATGAAAAAATTGCCAATGCATACAAGGCTGGATTGGGGTTGACGTATCTATCCGCTTACCTAGGCAAAGAAGAGGTAGATGAGAGCATCAAACTCTTTTACAAAAGCCATTTGCTGGATGTCAACTCTTCAGGAAAAGATTTTAAGCACGTATTGGAAGCACAAGCACAAGAAAACATCGATTGGTTCTTCAACGAATATGTTTCCACCCGTAAGAAGATAGATTACAAAATCAAATCCATTGTCAAAAAAGAAGATTCCATCACCTTCACCCTAAAGAACAAGCGAGGTACCAATGTTCCCATCTCCCTTTTTGGGTTGAACAAAGATTCTG
>JBCBCH010000501.1:0-2112 GCA_038530835.1 Bacteroidota bacterium
GTTTTTTTGCTTTGGGGCGGATTTGCCAAAAAGAAAGCGAGATTGGTCGATACCACGAAACATCATATACTAACTTCAGGACATCCTTCACCCTTGAGTGCCAATCGGGGGCTATGGTTTGGCAACCAACATTTTAGCAAAACAAATGCTTTATTGGCAAGACTTGGGCACCCATCCATCGTTTGGTAAATCTAGAATTAACCGCCAAACATAATAAGATTATTCGTACGTTTGTCACGAAGCCAAACTACCAAACCTTTTTTTTTGAAGAAGTTAAAGTCAATTTTACTCGTTGATGACGACGAAACGACGAACTTTTTGAATAAGTTCTTTATTCGCCAAGTTGATGCCGGTCTTCCCGTTTATATTGCAGAAAATGGAAAGGAGGCTATATCCCAATTACAGCAATGGAACCAAGAGGATGATTTTCCCTGTTTGTTGGTTTTGGATACCAATATGCCCGTGATGAACGGATGGGAATTCTTGAATGCCTTCGCCGAACAATTTGATGAAGACTTTCGGGAACAGATAACCATTGTGATGCTAACTGCCCTTGACACAGAGGAAAACAGAAAATTGGCCTTGGCGTGCCCAGATGTTACCGATACCGTTCAAAAACCACTCTCTGACTTGAAATTCCGAGTATTGATAAACAAGTTTTTTTCCTAAGCTTGGTACAAAAGGGATTCGATATCCAAAGGTTGCTCCAGTACTTTAAGTGACCTCAGTTTTTCGGTAACTTCTTGAAGTGTTTCTTTGCTTATTTGAGATTGCGACCACTCCGTTGTGCTTAGCCATGCTTGGATTTCTTCTAGTTCTTGACCATACCGATTGCTAAACGTTCGATCTATGCTTGGGATGTCTTTAATCTCCTTGCTATAGCGGTTTATGGTTTCCAAAGTGTGGCGAATCACCCCTTGACGGGTTTTTACAAATTCGGGATGCGCGACAATTACAAAACAAGGCCAAGGTGTAGGGAAATCCCCCAAACGTTTGAAGTGCCCTTGCTCTACCAAGGGTTTTGTGGTATAATGCTCCCACAAAAAGTAGGCTTCAGGATTTTCCCTCAAATAGGCTACTGCGCCATCCAGATGATTGATTATTCGAAAATCAAGTGAATCTGTTGACCACCCTAGGCTTTGCACATGAACCATAGCCATTAAATGACTACCGCTTCCTATCCGGCTAACAGCAATGGGAGCATCTTTTAAGTCCCGTAATTGTTCATGTTCGCTTTGTGCTGCGACATGAATACCCCAAAGTAAAGGGGAGCCCACGTATTCTTGTAAAATGACAAGGGGATTTCCTTTGGCAGCATGGCGCAAAGCACCTTCTGTTAGTACTACGGCCATATCTACCGTTCGATTGTTCAGCAATTCGCACATTCTTCCTGTACCCTCCGGAACATTTAGCCAAGTAACCTCCAAACCGCGGTCTTCTAAAGCACCTTCTTCCAGCGCGAGGTGCCATGGGAGATTAAAATGCTCTGGAACTCCTGCTATGGTTACTTCTTTCAATTGTTTTTGGCTTTTAGATAATCGTAAATAGCATATTGGGAACGAATCGTAGCTTCCCCAGGTTGTTGGGTGACCCTGGTATTGCTATCCCCAGCATCCAAAATACGCGCTTTTACGTTGTCTTTCAATTGAATTTGCAGAATGTCATCCAGTTCTTGGAAAATATCTGGGTCCAAGATAGGGGTGAGAACTTCAATTCTCCTATCTAGGTTTCGGGTCATCCAATCCGCTGAGCCCATATACATTTTTTCTTTCCCGCCATGGTGAAATAGATAAATACGGCCATGTTCCAAATAGCGGTCTACGATGCTAGTGATTTTGATGGGTTTTTCGCCTGCTTTCAATTCATCTTCTGGAGTTGGTGAGAGGCAACAGAATCCACGCACTAACAAGCGTATGTCAACGCCAGCTTTACTGGCTTTTTGTAGTTCATAAATCATTTTGGTATCCTCCAGACTGTTCATTTTTAGCGTAATCTTAGCGGGCAAACCCAATCGCGCTTGTTCGATTTCGTATTCAATAAGTTCAAGGAAGGTGAGACGTGTATTAAAAGGGGAAACTAACAAATACTTCAACTTAGGGACGATATATTTTC
>JBCBCH010000502.1:0-2112 GCA_038530835.1 Bacteroidota bacterium
CTTCCATTGGTATGAATCGTCTTCAAAAAGTTCTTTGCCAAAAACGGGTACTTCGGCCTTGATGGCTTCAACAGCAAATTCCAACGCCTCAAAAGTGACCCGTCGGTGGGGTGCACAAACGAAAACAAACAGACAAATTTCTCCGACCGGTACTTTCCCTAAGCTGTGATATATCTGCAAGTCCGTGATTTCAAATTTCTCCCGTGTCTTTTCGGCAATCTCAGTGAATTTTTGCAAAGCCATGGATTCGTAGGCAGTGTACTCAATAGCCGCTACGGTTTTGCTTTTAATTTGATCGGCACGAACCTGGCCCAAGAAAATGTCATGCGCTCCAATTTCAGTGTGGTGCTGTTGTGCGGCGATGCATTCTGCGATGAACGAAGGCGCTATCGCTCCTTCATGGAAAACACTTTTCACTTTTGTTTTCACCTTTTGCTTTTTTGCTAAGGTAGCGAACAAATAGCCAAAGTATGGAATCCAGAATATGGCTTTATGACGCTATCTCTGTATAATTTCTTAGCTTTAGGTGATAACCTCATATACCATGAAAAACATTCTCATTCTTTTCGTTGTGCTCTTCATATTTGCATGCGATTCTGATGATTCTTCACCTGTGACCATAGGTCCCGTAAATCCAAATCAAGAAGATACAACACCTCCTTCTATCTCCATACCCAGAGGAAGCGATATCATAGAAGTTTTGACCGACTTGAACTTTTCAGTTTCTGATGCTTCGGATATGATTGAAACCGTGCTGACTTTAGATGGAAACCAGGTTTTGGAAACCACGGAAACCGCATTTAACTTTCAAATAGACCCTTTCGATTTTGATGACGGTGAAAAAACATTGGTGATCACTGCAGAAGATGAAGCGGGAAACCAAGCCGAAGCCCAACTGGTATTTACAACCCAAAAACTGCTCTTTTCTGCATCTGATTTTCGTGGACAACTTTCTACCCCTGAAAAGCGGATTTTCATTGCCTTGAACACTTTGACCGGGGAAACCATAACCCATAGAGAACTCATAAGTGCTGCGGATGGCATCTTCTATGCTGAAGATGGATTCGCACGCCAGAATATTATCGCTACGGTATTTGAGATTTCAACTAGTAGACCTCAGATTTTCTCTTATACCGATGTGCCTGCAGGAACCATAGTTCCAAGTTTTGCCAGCGCCAGTGCGCAATTCAACACCCCGCCCAACAACTTTGGGGAATTTAGCTTTACCGTTACTGATGATGCTATGGCTGGTGGGTTTGACGGATTTAACTTGACCCTTCGGTCCCATACCTACCGAGATTTTGGTGGGTCAGGAGATAACAACATGTTCACCTTGAACTGTGGGTATGGTTTGGACATTCCTGCAGAGGACATTTTTATCTACTTTAAAAACCCCTTTGATAATGCCCCAGACGATTACCGTTATCTATTGTTGGAATCCAATGATTTTTCCGATAAAACGGCCAATCTATCCGAGTTTTCACAAGATTGGGACCGCTCCAGTGTGGAACTTCCTTCAGGGATTATAGGGTACTCCTTCTTTTTAAGGGGTTTTACGGATGAAGCGGCCTACACTTCAAACGAATACGATGAATACTACAGAGTGTTCTACAGCACTGACGTTCCTGCTACGCCTATTGAATTCCCGGAAATAGCCCTATTTCCCATTGTACAACAACGCCTTACTTTACAAGTCGATGCAACCACTGAAGTCCGAGCTAGTGTGAGAGGCACGGGAACCTTTACGCTACCGGGCTGGACCATCACCCGAACGGATGATATGATAAGTACTGATGCAGATTATGACAGTTTTACTTTCCTTAATTCTATTCAGGAGGATGTTATGTTACCAAGGCTTTTCTGGTATGTGTATGGAGATGCCACCGAAATGACAACAATTCCTTATGAAAATATCACCGTACCCGATGCGATTACCGCAGTACTTGATGGGGAAGGTTACGATGTATCCCTGTTTTCCAATGACAGCGATGCTTTGTTTTTCATCTTAAATGACAATGAAATGGAGGCACCTTATCTCGAACGTATTTTTTATGAGTATACCGGAAATGAAAAAGGTGACCGTATTGAATCATTCTTTGAATTAAATCATTA
>JBCBCH010000503.1:0-2106 GCA_038530835.1 Bacteroidota bacterium
TCTTTACAGCTCGACATTGCCAGCAATCCCAGTATACCTAGGCTCCACACTTTTACTATCTCAAACTTTATCCCAACTTCCATTACGGTAAAATACTAAAAAGGAAATGAGCGAAAATGAAAATTCTCGCTCATCCTAACTAAATTAACTAACTCAAAATTTAATATCCGGGGTTCTGGTCTCCCGGTCCGATTGCTGTATTACTGTCTATTTCATTTTGGGGTATGGGCATCACGCGATGTACGCTAGGGTCGTAATTTCGAACCACCCTCAAGGACTCATCCGGATTGTTGAAATTGGCATCTGGGAAGATGGAAAGTTCTTGGTCATCCAAATTCCAACGGACCAAATCATCAAAACGTTGCTGTTCGCCACATAACTCAATAAAGCGTTCATGTACCAACGCATTGAAAACCTGGTCTGGGGTATTCACAGGAAACCCTCTCGCATCCATGGTGGCCGAACCATATAATGGCATACCAACCCGCTCACGGATTTGATTCAGTAAATCCACCGCTAGGGTAGTGTTCCCCAAATTAAGCTCAACTTCGGCCCTCATCAACACTACATCGGCGTAACGCATGATACGGACATTTACTCCGCTATTTTCAGAAACATCTTGATTGTCATACAATTGAGAGAACTTATACCATACTGGACCTCCAACACAACCTGGACAAGGAAATTGGAATACGTCTCCAGGGCCATAAGTATTCGTGCCATCGACCAGAATCGCCAAGTTCAATCGTGGATCATCCGTCTCGAATTCAGCGATAACTTTTGAAGAGGGTCTGGCATTGGCCCAGCCTGTATAATCCTGAGAGTGAAAAGTCACTTCTGAAGTACCAATTCCAGTTTGTGCCCAACGTTCCTGTTCTGTTCCTACTTCTCCGTTATAACCCACTTCGAACATGGATTCATCGTTATGCTCCCCAGACTCACTGAAGTTATCACGGTAATTATCCATCGGAAGCAAGCTATGGTTCGTAACATTGCTAAAGGCCTCTTGTGCTTCCACATAGCGCTCGCGATGTAGCAGGATTTTACCCAAAAGTGCATAAGCAGCCTCTCGGGTTACCCTACCCGTTTCAGTAGTTCCTTTAGGAAAAGTGAGCTGGGTAGACAAACGTAAATCTTCTATCATTTGTTCATAAACCGCATCTGCCGTAGCACGAGGCTCATCTTCAAGGGCGGTAGCCAAATCCAGTTTTAAAGGCACCCCACCGAAGCGCTTTACAAGATGGTAGTAGTACAACGCCCGTAAAAAATAGGCTTGCCCTAAGGCATCATCCACATCGGCATCGGTAAAATCACTGGTTTCGGAATTTGTTCGCATGCGCTCCTCATTCCCAATGACAAAATTGCAAGCCCCCACCCCATTGAAGCAAGCCGTCCAATATTGTGCAATATTTTCTAACGTGGCATTGAATTCGAAGCGATTAAACGGCGCAAAGTTGGGGTCACCACTGGAAACCACTTCATCCGACATGGCATCGGGAAAAATATAACCGTTACGTTGATATACAATTTGGAATTGATTGTAACTGGCATTTACCGCTGCTTCCACCTGACTTAAGGATTCGAAGAATATTTCAGGGTTCAATGCATTGGTATTTTCCACTGGCACATCTTCATCGCATGCCACGAAAAACAGAGCCAACATTAAGGCTGTTCCTTTTAGATACGTTTTGATTCTTTTCATTTTTCTCACAATTATTCGTTTAAAATTCCAGTTGGATTCCAGTAAGCACGGTCAACGGTCTGGGCTGGGCGCTTCGGTCAATTCCCAAACCATCCACTAGACCGGCAGCATTATAAAAAGGTGCTATTTCAGGGTCCAAGCCGGTATAATTTGTAAAAGTCAAGAGGTTTTGACCTTGCACATAAAAGCGTAGTTTTTTGATAATACCATTCCCAGAACGGTTCACCAAGGTTGTTGGAAAGGTATAGCCAATGGTTACATTACGTAAGCGCAGGTACGAAGCATCTTCAATATACCGTGTGGAAATCTCATTATTGATGTTCGAACCAAATCGGAATCTAGGGATATCGGTAATGTCGCCAGGATTATGGCACTCGCGTGTTGCGCAGATGGCAAAATCCTGG
>JBCBCH010000504.1:0-2086 GCA_038530835.1 Bacteroidota bacterium
CGTTCTTGCCTTCGCTGAATGACTTATTTGGTTTGGAGCTCTCCGCGACAGGATTGTTGGAACCCAAGTTCATCCTCTTTCTGGGGGCTGCCCTATTACTGGTTGCCTTCTTGTCGGGAAGTTATCCTGGAATTCTCCTGTCGCGGAGAGCTCCAAACCAAATAAGTCATTCAGCGAAGGCAAGAACGTCAGGGCGAAAACAATGCCTAACGAAATAGCAAAAAGGCTGATAACAAATGTCTCCGCCAAAAACTGCCAGAACAGGTGTTTTTTAAAACTTCCCAACACCTTTCGAATCCCAATCTCTTTGGACCGGTAAAACGATTGCGCAGTTGAAATATTGATGAAATTGATGCATGCGATGCCAATTAAGAACAAACCAATCAAGGCGAAAATCCATAAAAGCACGGTGCTTATCCCGCCGTATCGCGAATCAAAATGCATTTCAGCCAAGGGCTGTAGCTTATACGTATGCCGACTTTTGGAATTTGGCCTGTGTTTTTTGGGTAGTTCGGTAAGGGCGCTTTCAATGCCAGCAACATCTTGATTGGGTCGTAAACGCGTGTAACAGGTTAAATTGGAAGTGATACCGCCCCAAAACTGACCTGCAGCGAACTCGAAGAAATCTTCAAGATTCTGAAAACTCACAAAGATTTCATTTTCAAGGAAGGTGGTTGAAGGAAGGTTTTGCAACACCCCAGTAATCGTAATGCTCTTGTCATTTTCCAAAACAAAGCTCTCACCAACCACATCGGACCGACCGAAAAGCTTTTGGGCCATATTTTCGGTCAGTACGGCAGTATTCGGCTCAGATAGGGCAATGGCATTTGAACCATTGCGTAATGGAAAATTGAAAATCTCAAAAAACTCGTTTTCAACAAACAAAATGTCCTCTTCAAACTTTTCAATGCTTCCGTTCGTTTGGGTTACATCCATTACAAGCTCTCCTTGCACTACAGCTTTGGCTACCTTTTCGGAATAGTCATACTCCTCGCGGAATACTTGTCCAAAGGCTGGGGGTACCGAGGCGTCATATTCCATATCATCTCGTTGGGTTTCTGTGACAAAACGGTAGATTCGGTCAGAATCTTTATGGAATTTGTCAAAAGAAAGATGGTAGTTCAGAAATAGGTAGATGAGCACACTACTTCCAAATCCCAAGGCGAGACCAAGAATATTTATGGTGGCAAAAACCTTCCTTTTCAGAAGGTTTCTCCAGGCGATTCGAATATAACTCTTGAGCATTGTTTTCGTTTTTTGATTGCTTTTGATTGATGAATAAACTCTCTAGTATCGCATTAAGCGGTCGTAGCCATAGGTTTGTTTTGGCTTTCTGTAACGATTTGCCCATCGAACAGGTTGATGACCCTGTGCGCGTAGTGGGAATCTCGGTCAGAGTGGGTTACCATCACGATGGTTGTACCTTCTTGGTTGAGTTCGGTCAAAAGGTTCATCACCTCTATTCCGTTTTTGGAATCCAAATTACCTGTTGGCTCATCCGCAAGAATCAGTTTGGGAGTGGTAACCACCGCACGGGCAATGGCCACACGCTGCTGCTGTCCACCCGAAAGCTGTTGCGGAAAGTGCTTCTCCCTGTGGGCGATTTTCATCCGCTCCAACACCTTTTTTACTTTCTCACGACGTTCGGCTTTGTTCATTTTCAAGTAAATGAGCGGAAGCTCTACGTTTTCGAAAACAGTCAACTCGTCAATAAGGTTAAAACTTTGGAAAACGAACCCAAGGTTTCCTTTTCGCAATTGGGTCCGTTGGCTTTCTTTTAGTCCGCTCACCTCGTGCCCAGCGAATTGATAACTTCCCTCGGTGGGGTTGTCGAGCATCCCGATGATGTTCAACAAGGTGGACTTTCCACATCCGGAAGGGCCCATGATGGCTACAAATTCGCCCTCGGCAACATTAAAATTGACACCATTCAAGGCTAGGGTTTCCACTTCTTCGGTTCGAAAGCTCTTTTTCAAGTTTTGTATTTGTATCATTTTATGATAGTTATGGTTCGTTTATACGGATTTAATTATTTCGTTTTGATTTGACTCGCGCGCAACACGGCAAAGTCGATAGCTGGCCAGAC
>JBCBCH010000505.1:0-2079 GCA_038530835.1 Bacteroidota bacterium
TGGAATCCCTGAGATTCTTCAAGAAGTCAATCGCTTGTGGATGCAAGAGATTTCCAATATTGGAACCTAAAAATAGAATGACCTTTCGTTTTTCCGTGGCAGCATTGATATCCTTTAAGGTATCGAAATAGGTTCCTTGAATGGGGTTTACTTCCACATCAGGAATCTCTTTCCGAATGGAATCGCTTAAGCTATCCAACGCATTTTGGCTAATGTCGATAGGCCGATAATCAAAAGCGGCTTTTTTTTCAACCAATTCGTTCAGCAGGATTTTGGTTTTTTTACCGTCGCCTGCACCTAGTTCAAAAAGACTAAAAGGGCTTTCATCCGCTATGAATAGTTCTGCAATGTGCCCTTTGTGTTCCGTAAAAATGGCAAACTCGGCATCGGTCAAATAGTATTCAGGCATCGCCATGATATCCTGGAATAACTTGTCACCCGTTGCGTCGTAAAAGTATTTGGAGGATAAATATTTTGGAAAGGCTGATAGGCCTTCTTTTACTTCTTTAGCGAAGACTGAAAGTAATTCATCAGTTTGTGGATTGTACATGAAAAGAGTTTGTAAGCGTTTTCGATTTCAAAAGCTAGAAATCAGTTTCAAATTATTAGTTTGTATTATGGCTGTTAAGGTTTGTAATTTATGTTTAATTGGATTCCTGCCTGCGCAGGAATGACAATAGCAATTGGTTTTACAGTTCTCATTTTTTTGTCATTCCGTACTTCCTGCCCGACTTGTCAGGCGGGGATACGGAATCTATTCCTTTTCAAGAGGTACAGTTTAATCATAGAAATTATTTCACCAATCTAAGTCCCGTAAACTGCCAACGCAGTTGCGGATGGAAAAAGTTGCGATAGGTTTTTCGCGTATGTCGGTTGGAAGTGGCAACGGAGCCACCTCTTAATACTTTTTGGTTTACCATGAACTTCCCGTTGTATTCCCCCAAGGCGCCATCGGCCTTGGTGTAGTTCGGGTAGGGGAGATAGGCGCTTTCGGTCCATTCCCAACGTTTGCCCCATGGAAAAAATTCACTAGCAACTTCCCATTCAAATTCGGTCGGCAAGCGATGCCCCGCCCATTGCGCAAAGGCAAAAGCCTCAAAATAGGAGATGTGCGTCACCGGTGCTTTCAAATCAACTGTTTCAAGACCTTTCGCGGTATAGTGATGCCATTGCCCGTCAATTTGGTGCCAATACAAAGGGGATTTTACTTGATTTTGATTCACCCAATCCCAACCTTCGGCATGCCAAAGTTCGAAACGCTGGTAACCTTTGTCTTCCATGAATTTCAGGTATTCTTCATTGGTGACCAACTTGTTTGAAATATCAAAACTTTCCAAATGGACCTTGTGTCTGCCCAACTCATTGTCGTAGCAAAAGCCTTCGTCATCATGTCCAATTTCGTAGAGCCTAGTGTCCAAAGTGACCCAATCCTGTTGGTGGGTTTCGACCGGATGGTCCTGAAACTTCTCGGAATATATCGGTAGCAACGGATTGTTTCCTAAAATGAATTTGATATCGGTTAGCAACAACTCTTGGTGCTGCTTTTCGTGATGAATGCCAATTTCAAGGATTTCAAGGACAGTTTCATCGGTGGTGTCTTGCAAAAAGGTTTTCATGGCCTCGGTCACATACTCCCGATAGGAATACACTTTTTTTACCGAAGGTCTAGAGAGATTTCCGCGATTGGCGCGAACGACGCGTTTGCCCACGGTTTCGTAATAGCTGTTGAAAACGAAACAGAAATCAGGGTCAAACTGCACATAGTTTTTGGCGTGAGGTTTCAAGATGAATTCCTCAAAAAACCAAGTAGTGTGTCCCAAGTGCCACTTGGGAGGACTCACATCTACCACTGGTTGCACCACATAGTCTTCAATCTCCAAAGGTTCACAAATGGTTTCGCTATGTTTTCGGGTCTCTAGGAAAAAATCCAGGAGCGAATCGGTAAGAATCATGCAAATGGTTTACCCTTAAAGATACGAATATTAGATCGAAAGCGTCGTGTAGGGAAAGAGTGTAACCGAAGGTGGGGGTGGGGGGGGGGGGCGGGTGATTGAAGAGGGGGGGGGGGGGGGGGGGGGG
>JBCBCH010000506.1:0-2076 GCA_038530835.1 Bacteroidota bacterium
TAAGGGCAGCGAAATGGTAAAAGTACTTCCCTTCCCTTCAATACTTTCCACTTCCAGATAACCGCCCAAAAGCTCGCAGAGTTTTTTCGAAATGGTAAGCCCAAGCCCATAACCTCCATACTTTTTTTCCGAATCGTTTTTGGCCTGGGTGAATTCCTTAAAAATACTGTCCAATTTGGATTTCGGAATGCCAATTCCCGTATCCGCTACATGAATTTTTAACCAGTTTTTGTCAGAAGCAGTCTTTTCATTGACCCGAATTTGTATCTCGCCTATTTCGGTAAATTTGAAAGCATTGCCGATAATGTTGTTCATGATTTGCCGAAAACGGAAGCGGTCGCAGACGATGGTATTTTGAAGCATTTCAGGAATTTCCAACTGCACTTTTAGATTTTTGTCCGCGTATTTTTCCCGCAATGCCAGAAGGATGGGGTCCACTACCGAGGTGATGGTAAAAGTGTCCTTCTGTAGCTTGAGTTTTCCCTGTTCCAATTGCGAAAAGTCCAATAAATCGTCTACCAAATTCTCCATATAATCCAGAGCCTCTCGAACAGGTTTTTCATAAGAGGATGTTCCTTTCGAATCTCCTGACTTAAGGAGCAGACTGGTGTAACCGGATATCGTGCTCAAAGGTGAACGAATGTCATGACTTACGGTATGGATAAGTTGCTCACGGCTCCGCAACAAAGTTTCAGAATAGATTTTTTGCTTTTCAACAGACTCCTTCAGTTGCTGCACCTTCAGGAAATCTTTGGTCACCATGACGGTAAATAAAATAGCTACCAATAACCCAATGAAGATGGCTGTTCCCGCTAGGAAAAAGCTCTTCCGAAGGGCTTTCTCTTTTTGGTAGTTCTCTAGATAGGCATTGGCTATGATTTCGCGCTCCAATGCGGAGATTATAGCACGTATTTTTCTGGAGAGCTCCGAGTCGGTTTTGTACATTTCCAATTCGGTTTGTAGCAGGTTTTTTTCCAAGCGTGAGCTTTGGTTTTTCGCTTGCGCCAACATCGACTTGGAGACCATGAGTACCGAATCAACGATAATATCGTGACTATTGCTTCCCTCTTGGGGAATGTTCTGATTCAATAAACGTGCATATTCTCTAATGGAGTTTTGGGTGTTACTAGAGAGTTTATGGAAATTGGGGACTAGGCTCTCTGGCGTGATTCGTCCCATATCCAATTCCATCTTGTTGATGGCTTGCAGAATGGAATCCAACGGAGCGCTTTTTTCGGTTTTCGAGTGTAGGCGACCTAATTTCGCGCTGTTTCGAACTTTTTGCCTCAAAAGGGATTGTACCGTATCCAAGCTAAAACTCTGGGAATTGGCTTCCGTCAAGGGTCTTAACGCATCAATGCTGTTGATGATGGAATCCATCTTTTTGGTATACAAGACCAATTGTTTCGGTTCCAATGTCTTTTGAGCCAATTTGGAAACGTTTTCGGCTTCGTACAGTTCTGCAAGCAGCACATTGGTCTTAAGTAGTTTTTCTTGGTCAAGCGACCGACTTTCTGTCGCTGTGTAGGTAATCCATTCCGAATAAATAAAGTAACCCGAGAGAATACCCAAGATTCCCAAGGCCAAATACCCGGTTAGGATTTTAGCGGTAAAGCGTTTTTTCGTTTTGGGGCGCATGTATAAGATATACGCCCACTATCTTGTGTTGGCTTTTAGGGGAAGCTCCTTTAACTTAATTTTTATTATGAAAAATCGTGTTTGCCACTTACTTTTGCACCCATCTCAAAGGGGTGCTTCTTGCAAAAGAGGCTGAGATTATACCCAATGAACCTGGGCGGATAATGCTGCCAAGGGATGCGCAAAGCGCTTTTTTGGATTTTACAGTTCCTGTTTAGGAACGAATTATCATTGTATTAACTTGAATAATAGCCCCTTTTATTCGTAAACACTTTTACGGATGAAAACTATTTTCGCAACATTGGGCCTTATGGTCCTGGCGCTCCAGATGAGTGCCCAACAACAACCCATTGATTCCCTCGAGGGAAGAAAAGTGGTCCTTGATGAAGTACTGGTACAGGCGGTCAGGGTCACGAAAAAAACACCAGTTACGTTTTC
>JBCBCH010000507.1:0-2066 GCA_038530835.1 Bacteroidota bacterium
TTTTCTATTGAATAGGTAATCAAGTCGAAAACAAGTTGTTTGAAAAGTATGGGCGCCACCTTGGTATCACTGGTCCTTATCAATGGAGTGCTAAGAACATTTTCCTTGAGTTCTGCAGCCCAAAATCCCAACTTCTTTCCACTTCGATTGTTAATGACCTTTACCTTTGAGTCATTAACGTTTCCTATAATGGAGGTGAGCGCATTTCGCAATTCATGCTTTTTCTCGCCTTTTTGCTTTCTTAAAAAACAATTGACCAATGGAGATATTTCCTTTGATTCCAATTGTTTATAATCCACGTTTACCCCAGCGATCCTTGTGGAAACATAATTTTCGCGATTGTTGATTTGGTCCAACATTAGGATGAACTCCGTCGGGGTCAAAATCTGAACGCCATATTTTTCAAAGACCTTGGCTTCCGAATCCAATAGATTGGCATCTGTAGTAATGAAATAGTCGATACCACCAGCTATACACTCTGATAATTGCTTTTTGTCGGAAATATCATTATCTGAGTTTCCTGATACTATAGCTTGGATATTGTTGAAAATCTCATCTCTGGCTTCTGGTTTGAACTTTGCCCCAAAAAATTTGGTGATAAAACTCCTTGATTGGGATGCTCGTTTCTTGTCCTTGTCCCTGTGAATTTCGTTGAAAAATTCTTGGGCATAATAGTAATCGACTTCATCCACCAACCAATCGGCCATCAAATATTTAGCGCCGGTCTGTTCTTTAGTATCATTATCTCGGAGCTTAATAATCATATTAGCGTCCAAAAGGGCCTTGGTTTTCTGGGAGTTCTCATTTGACCAAGAAAACAGGTCCTGATTCCCAAAATCATACCACCATTTTATCAAATAGTGTTCTTCCTTACTTCTACTCCTAGTCCTATTTCGGGCAACAAAACCGTATTTCTTCCAGAATTTTGTCGCTTCCAAATAATCTTCTCGACACCTTAAGATGATGCCTTTCAGTTGTAATGAAAACTTGCTGCGGACGTTGTCTAACAACAGCTTGGCAACACCTTTTCCTCTATGGTCTTCACCAATACAAAGGTGCACTATACGGACGGTACCCTTGCTGGCAGTAATTGAAAACAGAATATATCCCAATAGGTCGTTGTCAGACGAACAAGCTCCAAAAATGGTCCCTTTATTACCATAATCGATGAAAGCTCCTCGCGGAAAATGCCCTAATGTTTTTGAATTTTTAGTACCTAGGTTAACGACGTGCTCAAAAAGAGGATGGTCACATCCAATTTGGACAACATCTAATTTAGCAGTTTGTTCTGTCTCTGTATTGATGATTTTGGTTTGGTCAAACACAATGTAGGAATAATTTTACATATTTTAATTGTCAGTCTTTGTCGTATTTTTCTCCACCCTATAGAAACTGCTCTTACTGATATTGGCCTGTTCGCAGGCCTTCCTTATCGGTACATCCATGTTTTCATAAAGATGCTTCGCGTATTGATACTTTTTGAGGGTATCTATCGAAGCTCCTTTGGGCCTCCCCAATAGTTTATTTCTCTTCCGTGCATTCTCCAAGCCCACTTTGGTTCGTTCTCGAATAAGGTTTCTTTCAAATTCGGCAACAGAGGCAAAAATCTGAAGCAGGAATTTTCCATTTGGTGTTGTGGTATCAAACTCCGGTTCGCTCAAACTCTTGAAATGTATTCCTTCTTCATTAAAGGAATCTATGAGCTCAATCATATTTTTTAAGGATCTAAAAATCCGATCGTTCTTGTAGGTGATGACAGTATCCCCTTTTCTGAGATATCCTATCATTTCCTTTAGACCATCCCTATCTTGGCGGACCCCACTGCCAACATCGGAATATATTTTTTCACAGCCCGCTTTTTTCAATAGATCTATCTGTGATTTCAATTTTTGGTCTTTGGTCGATACCCTGGCGTATCCAACAGTCATATTTCCGTCCCTTAAAAGGTTAATTTACGAAACTACTAAAAAAGACCAAATTTGGGACATTGTGAAAGTAGTTTCTCACTCTTTTCAAACAGTCCCATAAAACCTACGTTTTAAAGGACCACCAATTTGAACCAATTG
>JBCBCH010000508.1:0-2066 GCA_038530835.1 Bacteroidota bacterium
GGGCGAGTTCAGCATCCGTAAAGGCATGGTGGTCTGGGAAATCCAAATGTTCAAAAAGGAAATCTTGACCTTTCAAATGTTTAAGAAATGGGGCTGGATTGGCAATACCAGTTACCACACCTACTTTTTTTGAAGACAACTGCTCCCATTCGAGCTGGGCTCCTTCGCGGTTTTTAGGTTTTTCCGCATAGGAAAACCAGCAAAACAGTATTTTTTGATGGGATAAGGGACTTAGCTTTTTTTCAATAGCCTGTCTTTCTTCGCTACTGATATTTTCAGGGCACTTGGTCACTACAATGATATCTGCTCGCTTTGCAGCGACTTTGTGGTCCCTTAAATCCCCTGTGGGCAGGTACCAATCCGAAACATAGGGCTTGGTATAGGTCGTCAACAATATGGAACTGGTTGGTTGAATTCGTCGGTGTTGAAAAGCGTCATCCAACAACACCAGTTTTGCTTTGGATTGCTCTTTCAGCCGATTCACCCCTTCTACCCTATCCGCACAAACCGCGATGGTCACTTCGGGAAACTTAGCATGAATTTGATAGGGCTCGTCCCCCAAATTCGCAACCGTGCTCGTTTCAGTTGCCAAAAGAAAACCTTCTGATTCTCTTTTATAGCCACGGCTAAGCACAGCGAGGGGCTCATCTTTCAACAGTTCAATCAAATACTCTATCATTGGAGTTTTGCCGGTTCCACCCACACTCAAATTCCCAACACACAAGGTGGGTAGGTCTGAGGGATGTGATTTGAACCATCCGAAATCGTAAAAAAGGTTTCGCACAAAAACGACTACCGCATAAAGCAAGGAAATAGGGAACGCCAGTATTCGCAATACTTGAAGCATAGGGCGAAAATATATATTTTATCTTTAGGCTATAACTGAATTTCATGACCGTAAAAGATGTTGGCCAAATCTTGGAAGGTTTGGCCCCTTTGAAACACGCTGAAGATTTTGATAATGTCGGATTGCTTGTCGGTAATGCGAACGCTGAAGTCTCAGGGATTCTCGTAACCTTGGACACGCTGGAAAATGTAGTGGATGAAGCTATTGAAAAAAAATGCAATCTCATCGTTAGTTTTCATCCTATTCTCTTCTCCGGAATCAAAAGGTTGACTGGCGCGACCTACGTCGAGCGCGTGTTGATGAAATGTATTACACACAACATTTCCATCTATTGTGTGCATACCGCTTTGGACAATAGTCCTTTGGGCGTAAACCATAAAATTTGTGAAGTGCTCGGTCTTGAAGACAGTGAAGTGCTTATCCCCAAAAAAGATACACTCAAAAAAATTACTACTTATGTCCCAGAAGCGAAAGCAGATGAAGTAGCCCAAGCGCTCTTCGCGGTAGGCGCAGGGGCCATTGGAAAATACCAAGATTGTAGTTTTCGTACTTCGGGCACAGGAACTTTTACTGCTACAGAAGGTGCATCTCCCGCAAAAGGAAATGTGAGCAAACATCACCAAGAACCCGAAACCCAGTTGAACATGGTGTATTCTTTTGAGTTGGAATCCAAAATAGTGAAGTCTTTATTGGATGCTCATCCGTACGAAGAAGTTGCCTATGAACTGATTACTTTGGATAATCCTCAGCCCTATTTGGGCATGGGCCGTGTGGGGAATTTGCCAGAACCCCTTCCCGAAACCAGTTTTTTGGAACTTCTAAAAGAAAAATTCAATCTTAGCGTGGTTAGACACTCCCAATTTTTGGAAAAACCCATCCATCGAGTTGCAGTGTTGGGGGGTAGTGGCGCTTTTGCGATTGGAGCGGCCAAAGCGACTGGTGCTGATGCATTTATGACCGCAGACCTGAAATACCATCAGTTTTTTGAAGCCGAAAACCAAATCCTGCTGGCGGATGTGGGACACTTTGAATCAGAGCAGTTTACAAAACAGCTTTTGGTCGATTATCTTACAAAAAAAATTCCTAATTTTGCAGTCTCTTTAGCGGAAAGTATAACAAATCCCATTAACTACATTTAATTTATGGCGAATAAAACTGACAACATCACGGTTGAAGAAAAACTACCAGCGATGTCCGACCTACAATTGATAGACTCCAC
>JBCBCH010000509.1:0-2063 GCA_038530835.1 Bacteroidota bacterium
TTGAAATCACTTCAACAAATTGTTCTTCGCTTCTTTCTTTTAGAAGTCTTATAGGTCTTTTAAAATTAGATGTTAATGGTAATTTCGGCACCCTTCAATTTGTTTCTGTGATTTCAAGATTTCCTGTAAATTGACAGTTGGAGAATCCGAGAATGAAGAAGTTAGAATTTGTTATAATGATTGTCTTAAATGAACATTCAGAAAAAGACAATTCCCTAGCTCCAATATCCTTCAGAATTAAGTTGTTTCTAAACGTGCACTTATTAAAAGAAATGTCTCCATCAGTTTCAAAACCTCCCTCTATTATGTGATTTTCAAAGACTTTATTTTCAAACCGTTGTGTTTTGGAAAATAAGCCATTCGATTCATGTGAATTTGATTCCATCTTTAAAAACTAGACTTTAATTTCTAGAAATGAAACTATAAAGTATGAATTGTATGTTCTTTTATGAACACACTTAAATCTTGAATTGATAACTGGTGTATTTGTACTAGATTAACTTCGATTAAGTTAAAAAATGTTAAAATCTGGAAGGGAAAGAAGTGTTTGCAAATAAAAAAGTCTCAGAGGTAATAGAACTTCTGAGACCCTTTATTTGTTAGTGATCGCGATAGGATTCGAACCTATGACCGTCTGCTTAGAAGGCAGATGCTCTATCCAGCTGAGCTACGCGACCGTTTGTCGTGTTGCGAAGCTGCCTGTCCGTACGAAGTAAAACGGAGGCGGAAGCTACGCGACCTGTTTTGCGGGTGCAAATATACAATTATGCTGTAAAGAAGCATAATCAATTGTAAAGAAAGCGCAACTGCAACCGTAGGTTATCTCCGAAGGTTCTTCTAAAACTTTAAATGCTCCTGTGCGTCCCAAAGGCCCCAATAGGCTCCTACGTCGCCTTCCGCCCCAATTTTCCAGGATTCATCAAAAGAAGAGAAGTAGAAAATTTCAATATCGTCTTCTTGGGCCCATTTTTGGGTATTCATAAAGTATTTCAGCATGTTGTCCAGAGAAGGATAAGCGCCTTCCAAACTAGTACCTTGACTAGGCCAACCCGTTTCCGAAATGATAACTTTTTTACCGTTCGCGGCACGCAAGGCCCTTTGGTACATGTCCTTCATATAGAGTAAAGAGTAGTCCAAGTCACAACCTTCCCAAAAGGGATAGCAGTTGGCCAAAATAACGTCACAGGCGTCAGCGATTCTGGGATGGTCTGAAAACTCATAATAGGCGTCTACATAACCCATTGGAACATCTGGGATAGCCTGTTTAACCCTTCCCATAAAACCCAACAATTCATCTTCGGTCAAATCTCCTCGGAGCAATACCTCGTTACCCACAGCGGCAATATCCACCAAGCCATCGTTAGCCATTTGAATCAAGTTGGTGACTTCTTGTTCGTTAATTTTGGGGTCATCGCCCAACCAAGCGCCTACCATGGTTTTGATACCAAACTCCCGCGCTACTTTGGGAATCAATTCATTTCCTTCGGTACAGGAAAACGAACGAATCCAATCCGTATATGGACTAATGATTTCCATTCTCCTACGAATTTGGTCTTCCCTAATCTGTTCGCCAGGTTTTTGTCCTTCTTCGTAGGGACTAAAACAAAGTCCATGCATTCCTCCGTCCAAAACTTCACGGCAAAGTTGTTTTAGTTCTTTGGTGGTTTTGCCCGCATAATCCATAGCGGCCAGCGCTAAAAATTTTTCTTTTCTTGATGACGACATGATGAATTTTTAAGTTGTTTTGGTTGTGATTCTGTTTGGGTTAAAAAACGCCTCTACAGTTTTTACGGGTATATATCTTAATCCGTTCCAGTTCTTTGGCACCGTTGGGCATTTCGGCTAATTGCAAGCCGGGGTAATCATCCGCCGCCTTCCATTTTTCTATGGTAGCGCTAAAAAATGCAGACGCAGTGGTATCCGCTTCATAAATAATCAAATCATATGCCTCGCCTTTGTCTCCACCAAACCGTGTGACCACCTGCCATTCTCCATCCCTTTTATAGGATGTGTTGGTATGGTCGGATTGTGGAGACAAAGGCGAGGCATATGATTTGATTATT
>JBCBCH010000510.1:0-2057 GCA_038530835.1 Bacteroidota bacterium
TGTTGAGCAAACATTCCAAATGGAAATTTCAGTTAGGATTTCTGTATTTAGCCACGGTGTTCATAAAGTTAGCGTTATTCGCATTTTATTTTCAGGATAGCACGATATCATCCGAAAACCTGTCAAGTAGTAAAGTTTTTATGATTTTGATTCCATTGTTTACAGGTCTATCCTTGGAGGTTTTCTTCATTTCCAGATTGCTTAAAAATGTGTCTTCGAAATAATTGAAAAATAAGGTGTGAAATCTTTGTTTAATAATTACCTTTGCGCAGATTTTTAAGGAGGGGTAATTCTGAAAAAAAGCTAATGAAGTTTTCGCATAGATCGCACCTTGTTTTTACAACGTTTTTTGCAGTTTTGTTTTCGGCCACACTTTGGGCCAGTGATGAGGAAAAGCATGAAGGTGCTGTAAACAAGCCTGAGCATGTTGCTGCCTACATTCAGCATCACATTAAAGACGCGCACGATTTTCATTTGTATTCCTATACCGATAGCCATGGTGAGCGCAAGCACGTTGGCTTTCCACTGCCGGTTATCGTTTGGTCTAGTAAGGGATTGGTAACCTTTATGTCTTCCAAATTCCACCACGATGATGACGGTAAAGTCATTGTTGAAGCTGGTGGAACTCGCTTTGTAAAATTGCATAGCAAGATTTATGAGTTGGAAGCAGGAGCAGAGACAGTGGCGTTCGATGAAACCCATCATGCCACTAATGCCCACAAGGTTTTGGACTTTTCCATCACCAAAAGTGTGCTGGGAATTTTGTTGGTGGGCCTATTGATGTTCGTTTGGTTTTCACGGTTGGCGAGACAATACAAGTCAAGAAAAGTTCCAAAAGGTTTTGGTCGTGTATTGGAACCACTGGTACTATATGTTCGTGATGAAATCGCAAAACCAAATATTGGTGAAAAACGTTACCGCGAGTTCACAGGGTATTTGCTGACCGTTTTCTTTTTCATTTGGATTTTGAATCTATTGGGATTGACCCCACTTGGATTCAATGTTACGGGTCAATTGGCGGTAACGGCAGCTTTGGCGATTTTCACATTGATTATTTACACCTTCAAAGGAAACAAAGGCTATTGGGGTCACATGCTGTGGATGCCTGGAGTACCTGTTTTGATTCGCCCGGTTTTGGCAATTATCGAGGTAGCGGGTGCTTTCCTTATTAAACCCTTTTCCTTGTTGGTGCGATTGTTCGCAAACATTTCTGCGGGACACATCGTAGTGATGAGTTTGATAGCTATTATGGTTACCATGAAAGCTGAAATAGGTGCGGTAGGTGCAACAGCGCTATCGTTTATCCTTTCATTTTTTATAACGTTGATTGAAGTTTTGGTCGCTTTTCTACAAGCGTACATTTTCACAATGCTTTCTGCCTTGTTTATCGGAATGGCAGTAGAAGAACACGACCATCATTAGAGTGTATATTTTGTTTAACTAGATATAATTATTATGACAGTTCCAAATTTAGTAGGTGCAGGTTTAATCGTAATCGGTGCTGGTATTGGATTAGGTAAAATTGGTGGAAGCGCAATGGAAGGTATTGCTCGTCAACCAGAAGCTACCGGTAAAATTCAAACAGCGATGATTATCATTGCCGCACTATTGGAAGGTTTGGCTTTCGGTGCACTTTTCTTAGGAAAGTAATCCATTCACAAATCAAAAGATACTATCCCGTAACGATTGGTTGCGGGATGGTATTACAAAACAAAACACATTATGGAACAACTATTAAACGATTTTTCTCCCGGTCTATTTGTAATGCAGACCGTTTTGTTGCTAGGGTTGATTTTTCTTTTGGTAAAATTCGCCTGGAAGCCCATACTCAATTCTTTAGAGGATAGAGAAAAAGGAATCCAAGATGCCTTGGACGCTGCGGAATCTGCCAAAAAAGAGATGCAAAACATCACGGCCGATAGCGAAAATCTTTTGAAAGAAGCCCGTGCTGAAAGAGAGACCTTGTTGAAAGAGGCAAGAGAGTTGAAGGAACAAATGTTGGCTGATGCTCGCGAGGAAGCACAAAAGGAAGGGGATAAGATTATTGAAAAAGCAAA
>JBCBCH010000511.1:0-2029 GCA_038530835.1 Bacteroidota bacterium
CCCCTAGTACTGATGTTTTTCTTCTCCTCATGTGTGGCGGTGAAGGAATACGATAAGGTATATCTCAATGACGATGAAATGTTGCTCAGCGCAAAAGGTATGGAACGTTTCGAGACCAATTTTCAGATTTATCGTGAGGCCGCTGCCGGGGCCAATGGTGGTAAAACAGGAGGCGGCTGCGGTTGTAATTGATGCGTTTTTCCCCACTACAAAGTCAAGTTCGTTTTTTAGCCATCCTGTTTCTCACGGGTGGATTTTGTGCAAACCTTTCTGCCCAGCAAACCAGTAGCACCTATACCAAACGAGTATTGGAAACTGCTGAGGTAGACATGTTGTTCAGTTATTACGGACAAGATGGAAACAACGCTGCGGTGACCGGTGGAGAAGGCACAGAAGAGTTAACGGACGCCACATCCACTCTAGTGGTACGGATGCCATTGAACGAGAATGATGTTTTAACCGTAGATGTCGGACTTTCGGCCTATACTTCTGCTTCATCCAGCAACGTAAGCCCATTGGATAGTAGTAATGATAATCTGAGTCCTTTTGATGCCTCTTCAGGAGAATCCAGAAAAGATGTCCTAACCTATATTAACCCGTCTTATCAGCATAGCTCCGCCGACCGGAATACCATTTGGGGGGTCAGCGCCTATTTTTCGAATGAATATGATTATACCTCTGTGGGATTTGGAGGAAGCTATTCCAAGAGTTTCAATGAAAACAACACCGAGCTTACGGTATCCGGTCAAGTTTTTTTGGACCAATGGCGAATCATCAATCCCATCGAATTGCGACCTGGTTTCTTTGATGATAGGGTGGAAGGCCCCGGAACCTATGACCCAAACTTTGAGGCATTGGATAAGGACAACAGAAATTCTTATGCGCTTTCCTTGAACTTTTCACAGATATTGGGCAAACGGTGGCAAGGAGCCTTGTTTGCAGATGCCGTGGTACAACAAGGTTTGCTGAGTACTCCGTTTCAAAGGGTCTACTTTGGGGATGTGGGTGATTTCTTTATCGACGATTTCCAATTGGCCGATGATGTGGAAAGGCTTCCAGATAGTAGGTTCAAGCTTCCATTGGGCGGGCGATTGAACTATTTCGCCAATGATTTTTTAGTGTTGCGCGGGTACTATCGCTTCTATTGGGATGATTGGGGGATTTCTTCCCATACCGCTAGTTTGGAGTCTGCCGTTAAGATTTCTGATAGATTCACCTTGTATCCCAACTACAGATATTATACTCAAACCGCTGCTGATTATTTTTATGAAAAGGAAGCTGCCTTATCCGGTTTTGACTTTTACACTTCTGATTTTGACTTGTCCAAGTACGATGCCCATCAGTACGGTATGGGAATTCGATACAAGGATATCTTCACAAAGGCTACCATTTTAAAGTTTGGATTGAAGACCATCGAAATTCGCGCTAGCAAGTATGACCGGTCAGATGGCCTTGATGCCTTCATTGTTACTTTAGGGACTACTTTTGTAGCGATTCAGTAGGGTTTGCCCAACCAACTTGAGTAAAAATTGTACCTTCGTCACCCAAACTTCAGATGTATTTATGCTCGATAAATTAAACATCGTCAAACAACGTTTTGATGAGGTATCTGACCTTATCATACAGCCTGATATAATCTCTGACCAAAAGCGCTATGTAAAGCTCAACAAGGAATACAAAGATTTAAAGGTGCTGGTGGATAAGCGAAAGCTGTACGTTGAATTGACGGATAATATCCAAGAAGCTGAAGAAATCCTATCCGATGGTAGTGATGCCGAGATGGTCGAAATGGCCAAAATGCAGTTGGATGAAGCCAAGGAACAGTTGCCTAAATTGGAAGAAGAAGTCAAGCTTCTATTAATACCCAAAGACCCCGAAGATGAAAAAGACGTGGTCATGGAGATTCGCGCGGGAACTGGTGGGGATGAGGCAAGTATTTTTGCTGGAGATTTGTTCCGGATGTACACCAAGTATTGCGAAGGCAAAGGCTGGAAAACCAATATCATTGACCTGAATGAGGGAACCAGCG
>JBCBCH010000512.1:0-2020 GCA_038530835.1 Bacteroidota bacterium
TTCAACCTTAAAGCTGGGAACGGGCAAGTTATTTTGACAAGTCAATCGTACGCTAGTATGGACGGCTGCAAAAATGGAATTGAATCCGTGAAGAAGAACTCACAAGACGATGCTCGTTTTGAACGCAAAACCGCAAAAGATGGAAGTCCGTTTTTCACATTGAACGCTACCAATGGCCAGGTTATTGGTAAAAGTGAAATGTATTCTTCGAAGGATGCCATGGAAAACGGAATCGCTTCTGTGAAGAAAAATGCTCCTGATGCCTATACAGTCGAAGCGTAACGAAATATTGACTTCTGAAGAAAAGAAAGCGGCTCATCGGCCGCTTTTTTTGCTTCATGGGAAATGTTTGGGTCCATTGTAACAAATTCCCCTTGTTAAGAACTAATAGTCATCAACAGTAAACGAAAAATATGAACGCTCACGAAATTGACTACCAGATTTATGGTGAAGAAATGCAATATGTAGAAATCGAATTGGACCCGCAGGAAGCCGTTGTGGCCGAAGCAGGAAGTTTTATGATGATGGATACCGACATTAAGATGGATACCATTTTTGGGGACGGCTCCAATCAGGAATCTGGGGTTTTGGGAAAGTTGTTTTCTGCCGGAAAACGATTGTTGACCGGTGAAAGTCTGTTCATGACTGCATTTTTGAACGTTGGTCAAGGTAAAAAACAAGTTAGTTTCGCGTCACCTTATCCTGGCAAAATCATTCCTATAGACCTTTCTGAACAAAATGGAAAGTTCATTTGCCAAAAAGACGCTTTTCTATGTGCTGCGAAGGGGGTTTCAGTAGGTATAGAATTCTCCAAAAAATTGGGGAGAGGATTATTTGGTGGTGAAGGCTTCATCATGCAAAAACTTGAAGGTGACGGTTTGACTTTCGTTCATGCTGGAGGAACCATGGCCAAAAAAGAACTTGCTCCGGGGGAAGTCCTTCGTGTAGATACGGGTTGTATCGTCGGGTTTTCGCAAACCGTGGATTATGATATCGAATTCGTTGGCGGAATCAAAAACACCATTTTTGGTGGTGAGGGGTTGTTCTTTGCGACCTTACGAGGTCCCGGAACCGTATATGTGCAATCCTTACCCTTTAGTAGACTCGCTGGGCGTGTCTTGGCGGCCATTCCAAGAGGCGGTAAAGACAAAGGTGAAGGCAGTATTTTAGGCGGTTTGGGAGATATTATTTCGGGGGACAACAATTTTTAGTGCTTGGTGCGCGGGGCACGGTATTGCATAGGGATTAAAAAAGTCTTTAACACTAGTTTCTTAAACATTATGTTTGTATTTCTCAAAATATTAAATGATTCAGGAAACCAAGTTTAAATTTGAGAGACTTCATATTTGGCAAGATGCTATGAGCTTGGGAGAGAAAGTGAATGGTATTGCCAATAGTTTCCCCAAAAAGGAATTTTACAATTTAGCTTCCCAAATTTGTAGGGCGGCAGATTCTGTAGCACTTAACATATCGGAAGGTTCGATAGTCCAATCCAAACCTGAATTCCGCAAGTTTCTGGGATACTCAGCACGTTCTTTGGCAGAAGTAGTTACTTGCCTACATAAGGCAAGCCAAAGAAATTATATTTCCAAACAATGTTTCGATGAACTTTATTTGGATAGTTTTAAGTTGATGAATATGATAATTGCGTTTCGAAACAAGCTATAAACTATAAGCCGGCAAAAATAACATCGCGCATCAAACATCTCGCACCTATTCATGGATTTTAAAGAACTCATACGTTTCCTCAAGGAACTTCAAAAGAACAACAATAAGGAATGGATGGACCAAAACCGAAAATGGTACCATTCTGTAAGAAATGATTTTATCCATTGGTTGGATTCGCTTAATGAGACCATGGCGGATTTGGATGACCAGTATTATGATACACCTGGAAAAAAGGGTATCAATCGCATCAATAATAACTTGATGTTCCATCCAAACAAACCAGTGTACAAGGACCACTTCGGTGCTGGTTTGGACAAAGCGCCCAATTCTGCAGATTTCTATATTGAAATTG
>JBCBCH010000513.1:0-260 GCA_038530835.1 Bacteroidota bacterium
GCCAAGAGCAGTTTCAACAAAAGCACCCCATCAATTCCTCCTAGGGGATGATTACTTATGGTGATGTAAGCTCCAGACTTGGGCAAGCGTTTTAAATCCTCTTCGGGAATTTCAAAATCAATCTCGTAATAATCAAGGATGGATTCCAAGAACTCTGGAGCTTCAAGGTCCTTGTTTTTATTGTAAAAACGATTGATGGTGGTAATCTTGGTCATGACCATCAAAACCCACCCGATAAAGGTTCCGAAGACTCCGTAACG
>JBCBCH010000513.1:270-2017 GCA_038530835.1 Bacteroidota bacterium
TTCTGCCCTGTTGTTTTGGGGTATCGCAGACCGCGTACAATTCCCTATCTTTACTTCACCACGAGTTGTACGGTCTCTTTTCCACGCTGTTCCACTAAAACGGAATGTCCATTTTGCAAGGATTTTACCGCCTCATCATTAAAATGACGGATGGTGTACAAGGCAACATCTTCATGACAAACCACCTTGAATTTGTTCTTCAAGGTTTGCAACATTTGTGGCAAACCACCAAACTTGTTGTCTAAACACACCGAAAAGCTAATAGCCGAATTCTGGATGAGGTCTACTTTCATACCATGTTGGTGGAATAGCGCAAAAATCTCGCTGATGTTGTCTTCCATAATAAAAGAGAAATCCAACGAAGACAATTTTAAGAGCACCTGGTTTTTCTTTACAATAAAACAGGGTACCAAAGGTTCAATACCCTTGCCTTTGCCCACTACGGTTCCAGATTTCCCTGGATGCATAAAGGATTTGACATGAAGGGGAATTTCCTTTCGCTGCAGGGGTTGTAAAGTTTTGGGATGGATGACCGAAGCCCCATAAAAAGCCAATTCTATGGCTTCTCGATACGAAATCTGATGCAACAAATGGGTTTTATCAAAATTTCTGGGGTCCGCATTCAAAACACCGGGTACATCTTTCCAAATCGTAACAGAACTTGCATTTAAGCAATAGGCCAAGATAGCAGCGGTGTAATCCGAACCTTCACGACCTAGGGTCGTCGTAAAATTGTTGTCGTCACTACCCAAAAATCCCTGGGTGATGTTCAATTGGGTCTTATCCAAACGGGCATTTACCTCCTGCTGACTTTTTTCCCAATTTACCTTGGCATCACGATACGAAGCATCCGTTTTTATCATTTCACGAACATCTTGCCAGGTATTCGGAATACCTTGCTCATGCAAATAATGGCTAACGATGGTCGTAGAAACCAATTCGCCATATCCTACTACTTGATCATAAACAAAAGAATACTTCGGGGATTTGTTCCAAGCCAAAAAACCCCTTACCTCTTCAAATAGCAATTTGACCTTTTGGTAAATCGGATGCTTATCCTTTTCAAAGAGCTCGTTTAAGATACCCTCATGATATTCCACGACCTCTTGAAGGGCTGATGTTACCCTAGACTTATCTTCAAAGTAGGCTTCCACCACGCGTTCCATGGCATTGGTGGTTTTACCCATCGCGGAGATGACCAAAAATGTATCTTGAAAACCCACTTCGCGCAATACGCGAACCAAGTTTTTCACACCATCCGCATCCTTTACGGAAGCACCTCCAAACTTAAATATCCTCATAGTAAATTGTACTAAGCTTCTATATTTTCCAAATAGCTTTGAATTCCCTTGGCATTGAGCTGGACTACATCCCAATCGCGCATCACTTTAGCCCCTTTGCTTTCGTAAAACTGAATCGCAGGTTCATTCCAATCCAGAACTTCCCAACTTATCCGTTTCACATTTTGCTCGGCAGCATATTGCACTACAGCATCCAATAAGGCCGTTCCCAGTCCTTTGCCCCGCATTTCTTGGGTCACGATTAAATCTTCGAGATGAATCACGGGTCCTTTCCAAGTAGAATATCTTGGATAAACCAACGCAATCCCGACGATTTTGTTCCCTTTTTCGGCCACAAAACAATGAAAAAGTGGATTATCCCCAAAGCCGTCTGCTCTTAAATGCTGGGCCGAGACCTCTACTTCGTGCGACTCTTTTTCAAAATCCGCCAGTTCTTGCACCAACCC
>JBCBCH010000514.1:0-2016 GCA_038530835.1 Bacteroidota bacterium
AAGCCAGCCAACGTTTGAGCAACCTTCCACCCATAGGGGAGAGAGTTTTGTCAATTACATCAATAAGGGTCACCGCATTTGGGTGAGGGGAATGGAACAATTCGAGATTGCCCATCGTAAACCGGTCCATCCAAACATGCTCGTCATGACCAATGCGTTGAAGGGTATTGATATGCGACAGTCTATTGTGTTGTGTCTCCGAGAGGTAATGCAGCACGGCGCCTGCTGCTACGATACCTGATGATAAATGGGCAATCCCAAAACCCTTTAAAGAGGTGGTTTTAAAATGCTGGGTGAGCTTTTCATTGGAAAAATCTTCATGATAGACCCAATCCTCCAAGAAAAAAGTGTGGTGCTGGGGTCCATAATCTTCCTTGAAATCCGTGCGATGCTTTTTGGAAACCAGAATTTCATTCGGCGAAAAGTTTTGGATGAGTTTATCGATTTGGTCCAGCTGCCCTTCCGTTATCAAAAACTCGCCTGTGGAAATATCCAAAAAAGCAATGCCCAATTTGGCCTTCCCATAATGCACCGCACAGAGGAAATTATTTTGTTTGGCGTTCAGGATATCGTCGTTCAAAGCAACCCCTGGAGTAACCAATTCGGTAACACCCCGTTTTACGATACTTTTGGTTTGTTTTGGGTCCTCAAGCTGGTCGCAAATGGCCACTCGCTCCCCAGCTTTGACCAATTTAGGCAAATAGGTGTTGAGGGAATGGTGCGGAAAACCCGCAAGTTCCGTATTGTCGCCACCATTGTTTCGGTGCGTCAACACGATTCCAAGAATTTTTGACGCCTTTACCGCATCTTGTCCAAAAGTCTCATAAAAATCCCCCACCCGAAACAGGAGCAACGCATCAGGATGCTTGGTTTTGATGCTGTTGTATTGTTGCATCAATGGAGTAGTTTTTTTGGAAGCTTTGCTTTTCGCCAAAACGGTATTTTGTTTGTTACTTTTACGGATTGTGGTACGAACGAAAATACTTTTTTCAGGGAGCACCCAAAATTTTTGTTGATATCTTGAATCCAAAGTTGAAAACTACCATGCGCAAACTGGAAAACCAAGAACTGGAACGACTTACCATTGAAGGGTATAAAGCCGCCCCAAAGACCCCTTTGATTTTGGTATTGGACAACATCCGCAGTCTCAACAATATCGGTTCGGTATTTCGCACGGCGGATGCATTTTTGGTAGAAAAAATCTATTTGTGTGGAATTACGGCAACACCTCCTCACAAAGATATTCGCAAGACGGCGCTGGGCGCCACCGAAAGTGTGGATTGGGCATATAACAAAGACACCCTGGAGGTCATCCGTGAGCTGCAATCAGATGGTGTATCAGTGGTTTCCGTGGAGCAGGCGGAGGGCGCTACCCTATTACAAGATTTTGACCCAAAGGACCATGAACGGATTGCCCTGGTTTTCGGTAATGAGGTGAAAGGGGTGGACCAAACCGTAGTGTCCGCAAGTGACATTGTTCTGGAAATTCCACAAGGCGGAACCAAGCATTCACTTAACATCTCGGTATCGGCAGGGGTAGTGGTTTGGGACCTGTGGTCGAAGTGGCAAACCAAATAAAAAGCCCCATGTTACGGGGCTTCATATATAGTTTGAGTTAGTTAGTTTCTCATAACGAGAGGGCTAATAAAGTAAAAGGATTTCTTTTATGCAAACATTTTTCCTAAAATTCCCTTAAAATAGGTTCTTCAGCAGATTGTCTTCCAGCTGCTCCAAAATAAAGGTGTAATCCTTGGGATGCTTAATAAAATCTAACTCGCTCAAGTCCAAAACGATACTGTTCTGCTGTGGATGTTC
The DNA here is from genome assembly GCA_038530835.1 of Bacteroidota bacterium. Classification (GTDB taxonomy): domain Bacteria; phylum Bacteroidota; class Bacteroidia; order Flavobacteriales; family Flavobacteriaceae; genus Flagellimonas. The sequence continues at coordinate 1,816 of JBCBCH010000514.1, forward strand.
CTTCAGAAAATCAAGATAACCCTTGTTAATTTTCTCCAAATATTGGGCTTCGATATTCTGTTCGTAAGCTCGTCCTCGTTTTTTGATGTTTTCCAACAAACGATTGGTGTTTTGGTAGAGAAATAAATAGATATCCGGCTTTTTTATCTCTTTGTACATAAAGTTGAAGAGCTTGCGATAGAGCTTGAATTCATCCTTTTG
>JBCBCH010000515.1:0-2008 GCA_038530835.1 Bacteroidota bacterium
CGACGATTGACGAAGAAGCAATCAAAAGTAAAATCCAACAGAAAATGAAAACCTACCTTCTGGCTGGAGATTACGAGAACTTCGCAGATTATACTTATCCCAAGGTAGTTGAAATGATGGGAGGAAAATCCAATATGGTAAGCGCGACAAAACAAGCGTTTCAGCAAATGAACAATGATGGGTTCTTCTTTACAGATGTTACATTTAAGGACGGTTCTGATTTTTTGAAAAAGAACGGAGAAATGCAATGCGCTTTGACTCAAGTCATACGTATGAAAACACCGGAAGGTAAAATAGAATCAGAGTATAGCTTGTTGGCAATTTCTAGTGATTCAGGTTCTAATTGGACTTTTATAGATACCTCAGGTAAGGACAAGGAGACAATGCTAAAGTATTTTCCTAATCTTCATTCGGATATTTCAATAAAGCCTAAAAAGCAAAAATTCGTTGAATAACTTCATTTCCGAGGAAAGATAAAACAGGCTGGTGAAAGGTACGCTAGGCTTTTAAACCGCTCGTTCGTATCTTTGCACTGTGGAAAAGAATAAAAAACTGATATTGTTCGACGGAGTCTGTAACCTATGTAACGGTGCGATACAGTTTGTGATAAAGCGTGATAAAAGAGATACGTTTCGTTATGCGGCGCTGCAAAGTGACATTGGTCTGCAACTGATGCAAGAACGCGGTATTGACCCTTCCAAAATGGATTCCATAATCTTGATTGAGCCTGGCGTGGCATACTTTTCCAAATCTGACGCAGCCTTGCGGATTGGGCAAGATTTCGGTGGCCTTTGGAAAATGTTAGCCCTTTTCACTTGGATTCCACGTCCTATCCGTGATGGCATCTACGACCTCATTGCCAAAAACCGCTACCGTTGGTTTGGCCGAAAAGATGCTTGTATGATTCCTACTCCTGAATTGCAGGCGAAGTTTTTATGAACTCTTCCGTAATAGGACAGTTAGGGTAGCCCTTTACCTTATTTCTGTTAATTAACTAAAATTTAGTCGCTTACCCCGCTTTGCCAGTGGGATATGGCACTGATTTTGATACGTTTTCAATGAGACTTCCTCATCCCATTGCTAACATTAAATCAGAAATTGATATGAAAAGAGTACTGCTACTTCCACTGTTGCTTCTCTCAATGCTTGTGAGTGCGCAACAGGGAGCCAACGACATCCTGTTTACCACCAATGGTGAAATCATTCAAGGCAAGGTAACCAAGGTTACCGCCAATACCATTAGCTTTAGTTATCCTGGTGAGAGCTTGGTCAATGAAATCGAAACCGCCAATCTTGAGAAAATTGTTTTTTCGAGCGGTCGAACCCAAAATTTCAGCGGACAAAAGACTGCTTCCGCTTCCGCATCGAGTGCCCCGGTGCAAAGCACTCCAAAAGATACCGTGATGGTTCAAACCACTATTCCCAAGGAGGAAATATACCTAGGACCCGATGCCAAAGCCATTGACAACAATGTGTTGGCGCTGGTACCTATGAGCTATTACGAAGATGGCACCTACTCCAGGGAAGTGTCCAGACAACTTTCGCAATTCGCGACGGAATATCTATCTACACAAAACCAATCCTTACCTATTGAGGTTCAGAGTCTGGATGCGACAATTGAAAAATTGATGAAGGCGAAAGTGAGCTTTCAAAAACTCAATGAAACTTCTCCGCAAGACCTACAACGAATTTTGGGGGCGGCCTACTTGATTACTATGGAGGTTAAAGCGACGAAAAGCGCCGAAGCCCAAAAAGAGGGCGGCTTTTTTGATGAAAGTCAACCTCAGGCAAAAACCACTTCCAACCGCTTTGATATGCAGTTGGTGCTTTACGGTCAGGGAGGTACGGAAACGTACTCTACTAAATTCACTGACGAGCGGTCCCAAGCAAACGGTAGCACCCAAAACGAGCAAACCAATTGGAAGAAAGGCGCACAATATGTTTTGGACCAAGTACTAAACCTCAGTAGCCTGTAGCACAAAAAGCGTAACAAAACCAATTTCATTAC
>JBCBCH010000516.1:0-2009 GCA_038530835.1 Bacteroidota bacterium
GTCCCAAAAGATTGAGGCCAATTCCCAGTTTAGCAAATTTGTGGACAACAACTACAGAAGTTGGTTTCAAGATGATGAGGGGCCCATTATGTCCCATACCCTTTTCAAGAAAAGAATCAAACCGGAACTGGAAGGTAAAAAAACACTATTGGTTGTAATTGACAATCTTAGATATGACCAATGGTTTGCCTTTGAGGAAGTGCTTGGAATCCATTATAAAAAGAAAGTAGAATCCAGTTATTACAGTATTCTCCCAACGGCAACCCAATATGCCAGGAATGCCATTTTCTCGGGACTCACCCCCTTGGATATGGAGAAGAATTATCCCAACTGGTGGAAAAACGATACGGATGATGGGGGCAAAAACTTATTTGAAGCAGAATTTCTGGGGGAACAACTCAAAAGATTGGGCCTAAACCTGAAATGGGAATACCATAAAATCAGTAGTCTGCGACAAGGTAAACAATTGGCCCAAAGCTTCAGGTCACAAAAAGACAATGACCTAACGGTTTTAGTGTACAATTTTGTGGATATGCTTTCCCATGCCAAAACCGAGATGGAAGTCATTAAGGAATTGGCATCCAACGATAAGGCATACCGGTCGCTAACATTAAGTTGGTTTAAGAATTCCCCTTTGTTGGAAATCGTGCAGCAGGCCCAAAATCTGGGGATGAAACTGATTTTGACGACCGACCATGGCACCATAAATGTAAAGCACCCTTCCAAGGTAATTGGGGATAAAGAGACCAGTTTAAACTTAAGGTATAAAACAGGTCGGAGTCTGACGTACGAACCTAAGGAAGTTTTATCAACCAAAAATCCGCAAGAAATCCACTTGCCCAACATCAACCTAAGCAGCAGCTTTATTTTTGCGAAAAACGACTTGTTCTTCGCTTACCCAAACAACTATAATCACTATGTGGGTTATTATCGTAATACCTATCAACATGGCGGTGTATCTTTGGAGGAAATGATTGTTCCTTTTGTTGTTCTAGAACCCAAATGATTCTTTCACAAACCTTCACATTAGAAGAAATTGATGCCGTCACACAAGAAGTCTTAAAAGTGGTCCAAGGCAAAATCCTATGTTTTTCTGGGGACATGGGTGCTGGCAAGACGACCTTGATTAAAGCATTGGTAAAACATCTTGGCGGAAAAGACCAAGGTAACAGCCCTACCTTTGGCTTAGTGAATCAATACAACAACACCTCGGGAAATATTCTTGGTTACCACTTTGATTTCTATCGTATTGAAGATGAGGAGGAGGTTTTCGACATGGGGTTCGAAGAATATTTGAATTCAGGCAATTGGATATTTGTGGAGTGGCCAAATATTGTGGAGGGATTCTTACCGTCGTCCGTTGCGCGAATAACACTACGTTTTATCGATGAAACAACACGGGCAATCGAGATAAATCGTCATTAAACCCCAAGCTTCTTACCTTCTCATCGAGAACTAGAAAATGAAAGCACTTCCGATAAACGGTTGTCTTTTCACGATGAAATGCATATTTTATCGACGAAATGTAGGTTGCAATCGTTTTATTTCCTACTTTTGTTTTTGAATGAATTCATTTTAATAACCGAAAACTCTTTTACGATGAACACTAAAAAAGTTTTTTTTGGTTTTATGGCTATCGCTTTTTTAGCAATGACGGCAGTTTCAACTGATATCATTGATGTAAAAGAAAGTCAAGAAACCAGTATTTCTAAGGATAAAATTGTGAAGCGGTAAAGTTTACTCTTTTATTAAATTATTTAACCCTTCTTCGGAAGGGTTTTTATCTTTTATATAATAAAACATACGTTTTATAGTTATCCTAACATGAACCAGAAAGGAAAGCTTAGAAAAAGGTTGATGTTGGAGGGTTTTATGACAATTATAATTGTTCTGGCGCCTTTATTCACTTATTCTCATAAATATTTTCCTGAGGAAGAACAAGAGATAAAATTTCTTTTTTTTACTATTACCGCCAACGGGTTCGGCGATGCTAGTACGGCTTTGTATTA
>JBCBCH010000517.1:0-2008 GCA_038530835.1 Bacteroidota bacterium
ATTCCGAAATTATTGCCATCTGCTTTTGACGACAACCGTGTAGAAGAATCGTAGCGGTTTTACACCAAAAAAGCTGGTATAAGAAAAACCTATAGTTGTTTTTAAAACAATTTTAAAATTTGATATTCAGTGTTTTAAAAACTTTTATTCCAACCACAGCTTAAAGTCCTTTACGCGTTCCCTGCTTACCACAATTTCTTGTTCCGAGAAGCGGTTCATCTTTATTTGAAGGCGGGAATTGGTGTATGAAATGATGTCTTTGATGTGATTTACGTTCACATAAAATTTCCGACTCACGCGAAAAAAGACATCCGGTGAAAGTTCATCTTCCAAATTTTCCAAGGTGGTATCCATCAAATAATTTCTTCCGTCAAGGGTGGCGGCATAGGTGCCTTTGTTCTCGCTGAAAAAACATTCCACCTCGTCGGCATTTATGATTTTTAAGTGCTGCCCTACCTTCGCCGTAAAACGCTTTTTGTATTCGCGTTCAAGAGGGTTCACCAAGAGTTTTTTTATGTCGTTGAAATCAACCGAAATTTTCTGGTGTTCGGGCTTAAAATTGCGGTACTTTTTTACGGCAGTTTCCAGCTCTTCATCGTCAATGGGTTTCAGCAAATAATCGATGCTATTTAGCTTGAAAGCTTGGAGGGCATATTCGTCATAAGCGGTAGTGAAAATGATAGCACTTTGTACCTCGACCATGTCGAAAATCTCAAAAGACAATCCGTCGGAAAGTTGGATGTCCAAAAAAATCAAATCGGGTTGCGGATTATTTTGGAACCAGTCGAGTGCTTCTTCCACCGAATGCAACATGGTTGACACTTCAACATCAAGTTCAGCAAGCAACCGATTCAATCTTCTTGCGGCGGGTTTTTCGTCCTCAATAATAATCACATTCATTTTGGGATGGGTTTAAACAGGTTAGCCCTTGGTCTTTTTGTTTTCTTCGGACAGGATTTGTTGAATCTTTTTCTCTTCCCATCTTGAGACTCGAGAATGTGAAAATACGCGCAAACCGTGTACCACTAAAAAGATTCCCCATATTACCGGAGTAGAGAAAAAATTCCAGAACATCCATTCGTCATTCCAAGTCGCTTGGCTAATATCTTCATAGAAGTACAACTTAATGCCAAGAATAATAAGATTGATGATAATGTAAACCAAAACATGGTTGTAGAAACCTTTCAGCTTTTTAACCCTACGCTTTGCGTTTTCGTATGCGATTTGATTTTCCATCTTACAGAAATTTATCCATTTGTTTTTTATCCTCGTCTATGTATTTCTGTATTTGACGCTCCTCCCAGCTTTTCCCAAAAAAGGGATTGAACCGAAATGCTTTGCCAGCATGAAACGCCAGACCAATCCCCCAACCGAAAAGGGTGAAGAAGTGAGACCATTGCCAGAAATCATTGCTGTTCAAGTAAATATTTATCAAAATAAAGGCATTGACCAATACATAAACTATGGCATGAATGTAAAATGCCTTGATTTCGTCAACCCGTTTTTTCGCCCTTGTTAGTTTGTCGTTATCTATATTTTCCATCGTTATTTCCATTTACCGGTTTGATTTTCTTCTTCCAATATCTCGTTGATTTTACGTTGCTCCCATTTTTTACCGAAAAAGGGATTCAGGTCAAAAGTGGCCACGGCATGGAAAAATACGCCGATACCCCATCCAAATGCCGCCCAAAGGAACCATGCATAACGAAATTCATTCGTTAAATAGTTAATTAGCGCCAGAACTACCATCACCACAATATAGGCGGTAATGTGGGCATAAAACCCTTTCAGTTCAGCCACACGCTTCTTGGCTTTGATATACTTGTTCTCTACATCTTTTTGTTCCATGATTCAAATGCGTTTAGATGTCGTCACGGTTTAAAAACTCTTTTATTTTGCGCTCTTCCCATGATTTGCTCAAAAAAGGAACATAACCAAAGGCACCTAGTCCATGTCCGATAAGTCCAGCACCCCATCCTACCAAGGGAAACAATACCCAGAGGTATGA
>JBCBCH010000518.1:0-2001 GCA_038530835.1 Bacteroidota bacterium
GATAGATTCTTGATTCACCACGCAAAAAAGTCACTTGACAACAATTAACGCAATTTTAAGTTAATTAATCCACTGGTTTTTAATTGGTTACGTTCTTCAATTATACCTTTGTGGTGTACATTTTTAGTTAAAATTATGGGATATTCAAGATTGACATCGAAAATCTTGATGGAGATGGAGGAACTGATTACGAGAAGTACGAAAGACAAAATCACCTCAAGATTCAAAGAATTGCACAAATCAATTCTGCGCAAACATTATAATGCGGCCGACGTGGCTATAGATTACAACCGTCATAGGATAAAAATGGATATTGTTCTCAATGATAATGACTACAATCCTGCGACCATCAATACGGCCATTAGTACGGTACCGTCCAATATGTTCTACGAGAATTTGGAAAAATTTCTGAAATCGTGTCTGACCAAAGATGCTAAAAGTTTGGCGTTTTATACGACACTGATTCGGGAATACACCAATACAAATGTGGCCCTTCTTGCCTTATAAATAGCGTCCTAACGCTTATATAACAGGCTTTAACAGAAGTTTTTCAATTATTTTTTTAGTTTTGCCCACCTAAATGGGAAAAATGAAAAAAGGAATCACCGCACTGTTTATATTGTTGTTTGTAGGCTATGGAATGGCCCAAACCAGTTCTGGACTTCTCAACCACTACGAAGCCTTTTACAAGGAAATGCAAAAACAAGGGGATGTCAATGGGGTAATCAACGCCTTGACACACCTCAATGTGCTTTCACCCTCTAAAGACCGAAGAGATACCTTGGCCTATGTTTACATGAACAACAACCAGCATCTCGAAGCTTTGAATACCATCGGAATCGAAAAGGATGAATCTGATTCCAATTTGGCCGTACAAATCAAGGCCATTGCATTGAAGGCGTTGAACCAGCCCAAAAGAGCTTTGGACCAATTCGAAATGCTATATGGCAGAAAGCAAACCCCTTACTTGGCTTACGAAATTGCTGACTTAAAAATTCAATTGGGTGACAACGACGGGGCTGCGGTGAACATTGATTACGGCATTGACAATGCTACTGAGGAAATGAAATATGCTTTCTATGAAAGGCAACAACCCTATGAAGTATCGCTTAAAGCTGCTTTTTACCACTTAAAAGGTTTGGTAGCCTACAATAAGGATAAAAACAACATTGATGGAGCCATTGGCTTTATTGACGAGGCCTTAAAAAGTGACCCGAACTTCAACTTGGCCAGCATGAGCAAGCAGGCCCTTCAATCGAGAAAAGAAGCGACCCCAGAGTAAGTTATTCCGGGAGTTTGCTTTTGAATTCTTGCAAAAGGATACTATCCCTGTCTTTTTTGATAGAGACCAGTTCCGTTACATTTTCATTTGGAACCAAAATGGAGAGCACATAATGTGAAACTTTCCATTCCCCATCAATATTTTTAACCACCCCTGAGCCTCGACATAATTTCATTTGGGTACTTAAAACCTCATCGAACCAAGCGGTTTTACCGTTGTCATCCAGATAAATGTTTCGTTCCACGGCAGTAAAACTCCATGCTTTACCTCGGTCGAAATAGGGTTTTGAAAAAGATCTGAATTCCGCATTCTGCCAGTTTTCCGTAGCGTCGGTCCCCAAGAACACCCCATTTTCGGTCATCAATCCGAAATAGGCATCAAAATCAGCATTCGCAGCAGCCAAATGCCATGCATCCAACATACTATCAATAGCGCTTTTGTCATCAGTTTGTGCACTCAATAGACTCCCTAGACCTAGGAAAAGAAAAAGCATCTTTTTATTCATCATCCAATATTAATTCACTGTTCAAAACATTGCCCAAAACAATATCAAACTGTTCGTGGAACTCGTTGTTCGCTTGGAGCATTTCCACCGTGGCAGGTGTTGCATCTATTTTATTTGCGATATCCGCTTTCACTTTTAAAAGATAGGTTCGTAAAACGCGTTGCCGACTTTTGACTTGTGATTTGTCAAATGCTTCGGGGTATTCGCTTTTGTA
>JBCBCH010000519.1:0-2000 GCA_038530835.1 Bacteroidota bacterium
AATTTATATGAGCGGCAAATTTCGAGTATTCAAAAGAAAATAGCCCTACTTCATGAAGATTTACAATACGATTATTTTGCAGTATTGGAAGAGCTGACCTAAACGCAAAAAGAGACCCGAAGGTCTCCTTTCATCTTGAGTTAGTCTAGTATGTTTTAAGCCGCTTTCTTTAGGGCTTTCTTTGCCGCATTGGCCTTTTTTGCTGCTGCTTGGGCTTTAAGTCTAGTCACTTTGACCACTTTTACGGCTTTCTTCAATTCCTTCTTTTTGGCCTTTTTCTTTTTCAATGCACGAAGTTTAGCCATCGTCTTTTTCACAGCTTTTTCCTTCGCTTTCAAGTTCTTCTTTGCCTTCTTAAGCGCTTTTTTCAATTTACTTTTCTTTGCCATTATTGATTTATAATGTTAATTTAATGTTATGCAAATATAAATTAAAAGTAAACAAATAATCGCTTAACGACAAGAATTATCCCAAACCTACATCCAACGTCATCATTATAATGAAGCCTCCGATAAAACCCAAAGTAGCAATATCAGTGTATTTATCTCGCTGTGTTTCAGGAATAACCTCCTCTACCACAACGAAAATCATAGCTCCAGCTGCAAAAGACAAGGCGTAGGGCAATAGAGGCTCAAAAGTAAGTACCGCCCAAGCTCCCACCACTCCAGCAATGGGTTCCACGATAGCTGAAGCCTGTCCATAAACCCAACTCTTCCAACGGCTCAAACCATGTCTTCGAAGCGGCATGGCTACCGCAAAGCCTTCTGGGAAGTTTTGCAAACCAATACCCAAAGCAAGGGCAACTGCACCTCCTATGCTTGCTCCTTCAAAACCGGCAGCTACACCACCGAACAAAACCCCCACGGCCAATCCTTCAGGAATGTTGTGCAAGGTTATCGCCAAAGTAAGCAAGGTAGTTCTACGCCAAGGGGTTTTGACCCCTTCCGCTTCTTCTTCTCGAAAGTTGATATGCAAGTGAGGGAGTATTTTGTCCAACCCAAAAATGAAAGCAGCACCCAAAAGAAAACCCACTGCCGCTGGAATCACCTTCGCAAAACCCTCGCCAGTGCTCATGGCAATTCCCGGAGCCAGAAGACTCCAAAAACTAGCTGCGACCATAACGCCACCGGTAAAACCGAGCATTCCATCCAAAAGGGCTCTGTTGGCTTTTTTAAAGAAAAATACCAGTGCTGCGCCCAAAGCGGTCAATCCCCAAGTAAAAAGCGTTGCATATAAAGCCGCGAGAATGGGGTCGATTTCCTTAAAGTATGCAATAACATTTTCCATTATTCCTGCTTTTTTACGTAGAGATTATTCGCGATTTGATGTGAGATAGACATGTTTTGCCCATTGATTTTGATGATTAGTGACTGGTCAAAGTCCTCAATCTCAATTATCTCTATAGTGTCGCCCAACGCGATATTGTTCTTATCCAAAAACTTCAAAAAATTGGAAGAGGTGTCTTTTACGCCTACGCATACTCCCATCATCCCTGTTTTCATTTCACTCAAAAGTTGTTGCTCCCTTTCAAAAAAGACTCCCTCCTTGCTTGGGATGGGGTCTCCATGCGGGTCAAATTTGGGATGACCCAACAGCGAATCGATTCGGTCAATAAGCTTTTCACTTTTAATATGCTCGAGCTGCTCGGCTACCTCGTGCACTTCATCCCAACTAAAATCCAGGGTTTCTACCAAGAAAACTTCCCATAAGCGGTGTTTACGTATAATGGAAAGCGCCGTTTTCAAACCGGTCTTGGAAAGGGAAACCCCTTGGTACTTCGTATAATCCACCAAACCTTTTTCCGCTAGTTTTTTGGCCATGTCGGTAACGGAGGAAGGCTTGGTTTCCATTTGCTCCGCAATCGCATTGGTGGATACCAAATTGGAAGAGCTTCCACCTAGGTGGAAAATGGTCTTTAGATAATTTTCTTCGGCACGTGTCATAAAACCGTTTTGTCAAAAGTAAATTTTTTCTAGCAAAAAATTATTTTTCGTTATGTC
>JBCBCH010000520.1:0-1994 GCA_038530835.1 Bacteroidota bacterium
TTTTTCGGTCATTTCGGTTTCAATAAACCCTGGCGCAATGGCATTACATCGAATGTTGCGCGAGCCCAACTCCAAGGCCACGGACTTTGTAAAACCGATGATACCTGCTTTGGAAGCAGCATAGTTGGTTTGCCCTGCATTTCCTTTTACCCCAACCACACTACTCATATTAATAATAGACCCGTTTCGCTGTTTCAACATGGTGCGTTGCACTGCTTTGGTCATATTAAATACCGACTTAAGGTTAACCTCGATAACCTTATCAAAGTCAGCTTCTCCCATTCGCATCAACAAATTATCTTTAGTGATGCCCGCATTGTTAATCAGCACGTCAATACTATCAAAATCTTCCAGTACTTGGGCAATTAGTTTTTCGGAAGCTTCAAAACTTGCGGCATTGCTTTGATAGGCTTTGGCTTTGACGCCTTTTGCCTGCAGTTCCTTTTCCAGAGCCAAGGCGGGTGCTTCGCTAGAGCTGTAAGTGAACGCTACGTTAGCACCATGCGATGCGAAAACTTCGGCAATTCCTTTTCCGATGCCCCGGCTAGCCCCGGTGATGATAACATTTTTATCTTGTAGAAGTTTCATTTGTATTTTCTTGGATGGTTAGTTTTCAAATATAGCGGTTGTTTTTCAAGAGCAACCAAAAAAAATCCCGCACGAGACGGGATTTGGAAAAATTTTAACGATTGCGTTATGCAAGTACTTCTTTGACTTTTAGGCCAATTTCCGCAGGAGAATCCACTACATGAATCCCGCATTCACGCATAATGCGTTTCTTGGCTTGAGCCGTATCATCACTACCTCCTACTATAGCACCTGCGTGCCCCATGGTTCTTCCTGCTGGAGCAGTTTCTCCGGCGATAAAACCAATAATAGGTTTGGTACTACCACTTTCTTTGTACCAATTGGCTGCATCGGCTTCCAATTGTCCGCCAATTTCACCTATCATCACCACGCATTCGGTTTCGTCATCATTTATCAATAGCTCTACGGCTTTCTTTGTGGTCGTTCCGATAATAGGGTCACCTCCAATTCCAATAGCCGTAGTAATACCAAGACCTTGACGCACTACTTGGTCTGCGGCTTCATACGTTAGCGTTCCAGACTTGGAAACAATACCTACGTTTCCTTTTTTGAATACAAATCCAGGCATAATACCCACTTTAGCTTCCTCAGGCGTAATTACACCTGGGCAGTTTGGACCAATCAATGTGCAATCCAAATCCTTAATGTAGTCATTGGCTTTAACCATATCCGCAACGGGAATCCCTTCAGTGATTGCAATAATCACTTTGATGCCTGCACTGGCAGCCTCCATAATCGCATCGGCGGCGAAGGCGGGTGGTACAAAAATGATAGAAGTATCGGCCCCTACTTTTTCAACCGCTTCAGCAACGGTATTAAAAACTGGTTTACCCAAATGCTCCTGGCCTCCTTTTCCGGGGGTAACGCCTCCAACTACATTGGTTCCATACTCAATCATTTGACCGGCGTGGAAGGTTCCTTCACTTCCCGTGAAACCTTGAACGATTATTTTTGATTCCTTGTTGACTAAAACACTCATATGTATTAATTAAAGCTGTACAAAAATATGGGTTGGTCAGAACTTCCGCTAATGAAATTCAGGAATTATTTTCCAACTTTTTCAAAAGCTTCGGGATTTGTTTCACACTGGCCATTTGCTTCAGTTTTTCCCTGGCTTCTTCGGCAGGACTCCCAAAATACGTTTTGCCACCAGGCAGGGATTTTGCAATGCCGGTTTGTGCCAATACCACTGCTTTTTCTCCAATGGTAATACCACTTGTAACCCCAAACTGGATAATCAGATTCAGGTCGGTCATGATACGGTTATTGGAAACCATTGCTTGATTGCCTCGCATACCGGAATAGCAGGATGTGTGGTTATTGAGGACCATGTTACGCTTTGGGGGCAGGTTGGGGTTACAAGTGGTATTACCATTGGAGAAAAAGCAGTGGTATTGGCACAAACC
>JBCBCH010000521.1:0-1993 GCA_038530835.1 Bacteroidota bacterium
CAAATGGGTGATTTTGATGGTTTTCAAGTTCCAAAATCACTTCAGAACAAGGGGTATCTCCATTACAAGGACCAACCTATTTTGGCCATGACAGGCCAACGCAGTTTGAAGAAATCCGCATTTATTGATGCTGGATTCGATGATACTATATACAAGCCTTTTACACCAGGGGATTTTTTCCATACCGTTCAGACTTGGATTCCCATGGCATCCGATCCATTCTCAAAAACCGCTTTTGTTCAAAACCATAAGGAGCCCTATACTTTGGATACCATTGTTGATTTTGTTGGCGAAGGCGAGGCCCTAATCCATGTACTTATTACCTTTTTACAGGATACCAAAAAGCACATGAAGCAGCTTTCCAAAAGCATAAAAGATAAGGATATAGAACCCCTCAAAAGGGTTGCCCATAAAATGTTGCCCATGTTTCGTCAGCTGAAGGTAAGTTCGTGCATTCCTATTTTGGAAGGTTTTGAAGAGGGTGAAATAACCCATTGGGACCTAGTGAAAGAACATTTTGCACGTTTGAAGGAGGAAGTCTCTTATTTAAAGCGAAGTTTGGAAAACTACCTGGCTACACATCAAGTTGATATTGATTGATTTTGTTGTACAGCGTTTTTCGGGTGATATTCAAAAGTTGAGCGGCTTTGCTTTTATTGAAATTGGATTTTCGCAAGGCTTGTAAAATGCGTTCTTTTTCGAAGGTCGATTTGGAAAAAGCAAGCTTAGTGTTCGTGTGCTGAATTTCTTGCGGAATGTTTAAAGGTAACAGGGTATCTCCATTGGCGAACATCACGGCTCGTTTGATGGTATTTTTCAGTTCGCGCAGATTTCCCGGCCAAGTATGGTTTTCCAGAATTTCCAAAGCCTCCTCAGAAATCAGTGCTACATTTCGTTCCAATTCTTGGTTTGCTTTCTTGAGGAATTGTTCTGCAAAGAACTTGATATCCCCCTTCCGTTCGCGCAAGGGAGGAATGGAAATGGTGAACTCATTCAGACGATGGTATAAATCCTCTCTAAACCTTCCTTCTTCCACGGCAACTTCCAAATCTTCATTGGTTGCCGCAATAATTCTTACGTCAACCTTAATTTCTTTTGTACTCCCTACCTTTTTGATTCTTCGTTCTTGCAAAGCCCGCAACAACTGAACTTGATTTTCATAGGATAAGTTTCCTATCTCATCCAGAAAAAGTGTCCCCCCATTTGCCGCTTCAAAATGGCCTATTTTATCTTCTACGGCTCCTGTAAAACTTCCCTTCAGGTGTCCAAAAAACTCGCTTGTGGCGATTTCTTTGGGGATGGCGCCACAGTCCACAGCAATAAAGGCATTGCCTTTTTGGTTGCTGTTTTTATGTATGGTATTTGCAGTAACCTCTTTTCCCGTGCCACTTTCACCTCTAAGCAAGACCGACATGTTGGTGGGAGATACCAGTTTGATATACTGCAACATTTGCTGGGCAGCCAAACTCTCTCCTTCAACGAAATCTTCGTCTTCAGCACGTTTATGTGGAGTTGTTTTAGGCGACGTTATCGTTTCTTCCGGTTTAGTTTTTAGCGCGTCATTAATGACCTTAAGGATTTGTTCTGGAGTAAAAGGTTTGGTGACATAATCGAAAGCCCCTTTTTTCATGGCTTCCACCGCAGATTTCACTTCACCATAACCCGTCATCAAGATGACTTTTGACACGGCTAAATCCGAAGAGGGTGTTTTTAATAGGTCCTGACCGTTGCCTTCTGGGAGTCTGACATCAGAAAGTACGATTTCAAAAGACTTCTCATCAATTTGGTTACGGGCTTCTTTAATGTTGTGGGCTTGGGATACTTCAAAGCCATTCTTGGTCAAAAAGCGGGATAGCATTTGACGGAAAGCAGAATCATCTTCTACGATCAAGATTTTGGGCATACATAAAATATACGACGCCTCTTAGGAAAGGGATGCTAAAGCAGTGGTAAAATTATCACAAAAGGAGAGGTCCGCCAATGCGGACCCCTC
>JBCBCH010000522.1:0-1986 GCA_038530835.1 Bacteroidota bacterium
ATATTGGGGGCATCCTGATTTTAGGGGTTCCCAAGAACCTATTATCAAAGCTTTGCTGGGAGGAAACGATGTGTTGGCGTTACTCCCCACTGGAGGAGGAAAATCGGTATGCTACCAAGTACCCACCTTGTTACAGGAAGGATTATGTATTGTGGTTTCACCTTTGATAGCGCTCATGCAAGACCAAGTGGACGAGCTAAAGCGAAAGGGTATCAAGGCCGTAGCCCTCATGGGAGGGTTGAACACCGAGGAAGTCACCCAAACTCTAGACAATTGCTTGTACGGGAACTACAAATTCTTGTATGTATCACCAGAAAGATTAAAGAACCCCATCATTTTAGAGCGCATTAAATCGTTTAATGTCAATCTAATAGCCATAGATGAGGCGCATTGCATATCCCAATGGGGCAATGATTTTCGACCTTCGTACTTGGAATGTTCCGTTTTGAGAACCTTGCACCCCGGAACCCCTTTAATAGCTCTAACTGCAACTGCTACGCCAAAGGTAACGGAGGATATCATCGAAAATTTGGAGTTGCAAAACGCAAAGGTTTTCAAGGATTCCTTTAAAAGAGCCAACATCGCCCTTCAGGTCAAACAAACGGAGGATAAACGCTTTCATCTCAAAACCTTGTTGGCAAAATCTTCGGCAAGTTCCATTGTATATGTAAGGTCCAGAAGATTGGCACAGCAGCTGCAAAGTTATCTCAGTTCAAAAGGTATAAAGGCGTCTTTTTTCCATGGTGGGCTTCCCCGGCATGAAAAAACAAGCCGTTTAAAAGATTGGATGGAGAACAAGGTACCCATAATGGTTGCTACCAACGCATTCGGAATGGGGGTTGATAAAGCGGATGTTGGCATGGTTATCCACTATCAAATTCCAGATAGTCTTGAAAGTTATTTCCAAGAGGTAGGACGTGCTGGCAGAAATGGTGATTCGGCGGAAGCGCATCTTTTGTTTCAACCTGAAGATATTGATAAAGCCCAGCAACAATTTTTGGAAAGTATGCCTGATACATCCTTTTTGAATCAGGTCTACCGCAAATTGTGCAGCTTTTTTCAAATTGCTTTTGGCGAGCTGCCAGAAGGGGAATTCGGATTGCCCTTTGAATCGTTTTGCAATCAATATGATTTTCCTTTTGGTAAAACGTATCAAGCTTTGAAGATTTTCGACCAATACGATATTATCAATCTGGCGGAAATGCGACGTCCGATTTCATACCTACAGGTTTTGGCGCCTAAGGGAACGCTTTTTGCTTATATAGAACGCCATCCTGAAATAGGAAAAACTCTGCAGACCCTATTGCGCACCTATGGTGGATTAATGGATTATGAAACCAAAATCAATGTTGGATTACTGACCAAAAAAACCAACCTTATTGAAGCAGTTTTGCTGAAACAGCTCCATACGATGCACAAGGATGGTATTGTGGAATTTAAACCCGGAAACAGCGATTTGGCCATTCGGTTTTTGGTTCCACGTGAGGATGAAATCACAATTGGTTCTTTTTCCAAAAAACTGGAAACCCTACGGAAAACCAAGACCACCAACCTTGAACATATGTTGCAGTACGTACAACAGCGTACAAAGTGTCGAAGTAGGGTTTTGTTGGGTTATTTTGGGGAAGCTCATGTTGCAAAGCAAATTCTTTTACAGCTGAAAGCCTTACTTTTCTGCCTCGACCCGCAGGGCGGTCCGGTGCCGTTACAACGCCAACCACTTCAAAACCCGCTTGGAGAATACCTTCCAAACTACCTACAGCAAACTCTGGGGTTCCCATAAATACAATCCGAAGGGGTGTATTAGTTTTCAATGCAGTATTCGTTTTTAAAATTCAATGCTATTTTTTCATCTTCCAATAGTCGGGCCAAGATATCCAAAACCTTTTTTTCATTTTCTGGCCCCAACAAAGTTATCAAGGCTCTAGAGGTCATGTTCTTTCCTTCCAGATTATCCAGGATATTTTGGGTCAAATCCTTGGTAGG
>JBCBCH010000523.1:0-1970 GCA_038530835.1 Bacteroidota bacterium
GGACGACATTACGGGCATCGTTTCAGAATTCGAGGCATTCTGTAGACAGCGCGAAGAAAAGCTGCGAGAGGTGTTTCCCAATTTTTCGATTGAAACCGTAGAATCCCACCCACCGGTGCCGCATTTGGATACCAAAGTGGATGATGATGTGGTCGATTTAATCAAAACGATTACAGGCAACTCACAACTGAATACCGTTTCTTATGCCGCTGAGGCAGGCCAATTTGCCAATGAAGGTTTTCATTCCGCTATCTGTGGGCCTGGCTCAATCGAACAGGCGCATCGGGCGGATGAATTCATTTCCAAAGAACAATTGGAAAAAGGAATGCAAATGATATACAAGTTGATTCAGGAGCTATCCTAAAGGTTCCATCTTATTGCGGATACTTCAAGTCTTGGGCCTTGAAGTCTTTGCTCCAAAGTTCCTTCCCATCTTTATCGAATATGGTAATCTTCAATATACGGCCAGTCCTGGGGCCACTTACATTCAGCACCCCAAAATTGTGTTGGCCCACAAGCGTTTCTTCCAGCTTATTGGTGTTTAACAACTCTTTGTTGTTGTTGGCTCCGGCGGTTAAAGAAGAACAGGTCAAATCGTAAATAGGGTAAACGTCTTCACTTTCTTGCATTCGACTCAGAACGGTATGGTGACGGTCACCATCCAAGAAAATCACACCTTCTACTTTCGATTCCCGAATCTTATCCAAAAGATACCTGCGTTCTTCTGGAAAGGTGGCGTAGTTTTCATAATCTGCTTCGGTGCTGATTACTTGTCCGCCAATAGCCACAAATTTAAAAGGGGCCTGGCTAAAAGATAAGGCGTTAATCAGCCAATCAATTTGTTCCTTTCCCAAAAGCTGTCGGTCTGTGGTGAAATTGTCATTGGACGTTCGGAAATAGCGGTTGTCCAAAAGGAAAAAATCCAAGTCGGCCCATTGGAAAAAACCTGTGATTCCCCCTTTGTCAATCACATCAAAGTTAGGATTGGCCCAAAAAAGCTTGAATATCTCCGAAGCAGTTTCCTTTAGCCAAAAACTACTATCCGCATTATTGGGGCCGTAGTCATGGTCGTCCCAGATGGCATAATGATGGGTGCTGGCGAGCAAGGGTTGAACCTCGGGTAGGGAACGGGTGTGGGTGTAGCGGTGCAGAATCCCCGTTCTAGAGTTCCAATCTACTTCCCTCAGGTAGGTGTTGTCTCCCAGCCACAGCATAAAATCAGGTTGCTTCCCATGAATTGATTCAAAAATTTCGTGTTCGCTGCCATAGGGTTTTCCGGGTCGGTCAAAACGGGTTTCATTTACGTAATTACAGCTGCCAATGGCAAAATTCACCTCGGGCGGGTCGGTTCGCCATTGCCAGAGTGTTTGGGATTGAAATTCCATAGAATAATCGCGCTGCATCATTTCTCCATTTACATAAACCGCATACCCATACGTTTTTCCCGGTAGGATGTCATCGGCAATCATTCTTGCCACAAAACCATCTTCGGCCTTAGTTATAACGCTGTCTGTTTTGAAAAGCTCTTCAGGATTTTCTTGGTCAAAATATTCAAAATAAACCTCCGCAGATTCTGTGGTTTGTACCCAAAGCAGTACTTCACGCATTGTAGAATACCCGACCATGGGTCCCGACTGAACCATATCTTGCCCTAAAACAAAAAGTGAATTGACGAACAACGCAATTGCAAAAAAATGTCTTTGCTTCATAAGAGGTGGGTTTAGAAAATTTGTAACCGACCGTAAAAATAAAGTACAGTTTGCCATTCTTGTTCGGAAAAGCTAAAGAAAGTATTATGAATTGATTAAAAGATACTAGAACGCCTCGACAGAAAACTTTTCAAGCGGAGATTCCCAACAAGATGTGCTGTACCCTTTGAAAAAGCGATACAAACTTTTCCTTTGGCCCACCACAGCAAAGAACATCCCTGCTCTGAAACATACGAGTAGGGTAACTTTCAATAAACGCTA
>JBCBCH010000524.1:0-1948 GCA_038530835.1 Bacteroidota bacterium
GGAAAAAGGACAGCATGGTATGAATGCCGTTCGGGTGAAATTGGAGGGGTAAACTTCTTTTTTGGACTCACTCACACAAATTGTTTTAGGGGCTGCCGTTGGCGAAGCTGTATTGGGTAAAAAAGTAGGAAACAAAGCACTGCTATATGGTGCTATCGCGGGAACCATTCCTGATTTAGATGTAATTGCCAACTTCTTTACGGATACCATTACATCTATTGAACTGCATCGCGGGTTTAGCCACTCCATTGTATTTGCCATTTTAATGGCACCTATTTTGGGATGGACTGTCAATAAGATTGAGCGCAGATATCAACTGGGATGGAAACCGTGGGCCAAGTTGTTCTTCTGGGGACTTTTTACACATCCGATTTTGGACGCTTTCACCACTTGGGGGACGCAGCTGTTTTGGCCGTTTGATATTCGTTTGGCGTTCAATTCCATTTTTGTAATTGACCCGTTGTATACTTTGCCCTTCCTGATATGTATCATACTCGTGCTTTTCTTTAAAAGAACTTCTAAAACCCGAAGGCGAATAAATCAAATAGGATTGTCGCTTTCTACGCTATACCTTCTTTCGACTTTATTCCTAAAGCAGGTGGTCAACCAAAAGTTTGAAGAAGCGCTGGTAACACAAAACATCCCTTACCTAAATATCAGTACCCGACCAGGAGCACTCAATACTATTTTTTGGAATGCCAATATTGAAACTGAGGGAAGCTATTGGATAGGGGATTATTCCTTTTTTGATAGTGAGCCAATACAATTCATAGAGTATCCCAAAAACCGAAGTGCCTCAAAGGAAATAGAAGGGTACCCTAACGTTCAACGTTTGATTTCCATTTCCGAAGGTTGGTATATTCTAGAGGAAAAAGATAAAGAATGGTATTTCTATGACTTGCGGTTTGGTTTAATCCCGAGAAAAGACAAGCCGCCCTTTTTTGCCTTTGAATACCTTCTGGAGTTGAAAAACGACCAAATTCAAGCTACGGAGACAGAAAAAACTGGGCGTGATGCCCAATATTTGCTTTCCGTAATCTGGGAACGGATAAAAGGTAACCGTTTGTAAGACAATTTTCTAGACTCCTGAGGAAAGCTGACAATTATCATAAAATTTAGGTAAAAGCCCTTTTAGTTTTGAAAAGAAATTTAAAACTAAAATTATGGCTACCCTTTCACATATTAAAAACGACTTCGTTCAAAACATTAATGGTTATTCTTCTTTGGGTATTGTTTTATCCACCTGTTTGGGAGGTATCGCAGTACTTTTGGTACTGAGCATGTCCAACGGATTACTGCCCATGGCCTTAGTGATGTTGACCGTGTTGGTTTGTAGCGCACATAACGCCGCAATCCTAACCGTGCAAAAACCCATTCTAATTTACCGCTTGTTGGTGACTAGTGTTTTGCTAAACTCGGTTATTATTTTAGGGTGTTTGCTACTTGGATAACGTCGGAACCTTAGGGTTTCGTCCAATAGTCTACCACAAATACCTTTTCTAGGTGAGGCTGTAAGCTTTCGCCAAAAGCTTTATGAGCGGGGTGAGGCGCATAAATTGAATCCCTATCCCGTACAGAATTAAATGTCAATAAATAACAATGCGTAAAGCCCTGATGAAAATTTTCAGGGCTGTCATTAATGCCCCATTCGAATGCCTTGATTTCGGGGATGGCTTCTGGTAAAGCGTTGAACGCCAAATTCAGGTTTTCTACCTCTGCTGCAGTAGCATCCTCTTTGAATTTGAAAAGAACCACATGGCGTAAGACACTATCTTTTGTGTTTTTTTCAACTACAGGATTTACTTCGGTTTGCGCTGTGTTTTTCGCAACTTTTGAATTGCATGACACGAAAAGAATGCTAAGCACCAATCCTGCATAGTACTTTGAAATTTTTCTGAACGGCATTTTTTTGGTTTTGGGAAAGGTACTTATTTATTTTCCACCAAGC
>JBCBCH010000525.1:0-1945 GCA_038530835.1 Bacteroidota bacterium
GGAGCGAAATAAAAGGTGTGTGGGTCAAATTCGTCAACAATGGTGTTGATGTATTGCACAAACCAATCCTTACGTTCAAGGTCATTAATAAAATCAAAGAACTCATCAAGGGTACTTTCCGTGCTTTCTCGAGACTCCAATTCCACCTTGGCGACATCCACACTTTTCGGAATGGAACGATAAGAAATCGCTTTATCCTTGGATGCTTCATCCGCACCGTCAGAAATCCTATTTTGGATTTTGGTGTTGAACACGCCCAAGGTGTTGTATTTCAATTGCTTTCTCCAGCGTTCCTTCAATTGCTTTTTATTGGCCGCATAATCTTGGTCTTTGTAGTCTACGTCGATGGTTTCATCTTGTGTGTAGTCAAACGGCTTGTCCAGAACTTCTTTATAGATATCTTCCGCTTCGCCCATACGCTTCATCAACCGTTGGTACACGATGTTGAAAAACGTAATGTCGGTGTTTTTGATTTCGTCATCGATTTGAAAACGATACTTTTCAAAATCGCGAATATCGCTTGCTAAAAAATATCTTTTGGTAGGGTCTAAAATGTCGATGAAATCATCAAAGACATGTGAGGAAAACCTATCATTCAAATTTTTGGGTTCGTAGTGGCCTTTTTCCAAAACGTAGGTAATCAAGTCCAACAACAACTTGTCTTTGTCGTCGTTCTCAAAAGATTTGTTCGTAAAACTACAGGAGGCTACTGCAACTAAAATCACCAACAGTGCAAGGGTGAAGTTCTTCTTCATAATTGAGGTATTTATTGGGTGCAAAAAGTTCAATTTGGCTACTGAACCCTTACCACATCCTTCATCATTCAATACTTATAGATTTCTAAGATACTGAAAAAACTATGCCAGACTGTGGCCTGCCGCTTAATTTTTTGTTAAACGGCGAAGGGCTCCATATCCTAATGAAAACGTATTTTTGAAGGGATAATTATCCAAAATGGAAAAACCGCTCATTTTAGTCACAAATGACGATGGAATCACCGCTCCAGGACTACGTGCACTCATCAAAACGATGAAAACCATAGGGGAGGTAATCGTGGTAGCGCCAGATAGTCCGCAATCGGGAATGGGACATGCCATAACTATTGACAACACCTTGTATTCCAAAAAGGTGGTAATCGACCAAAATGAAGGGGCCCCAGAGGAATACAGCTGCAGCGGAACTCCTGCAGATTGCGTAAAACTGGCCCTTCAAGAGATTTTGGACCGGCGCCCCGATATTTGCGTCAGTGGCATCAACCACGGTTCCAATGCATCCATCAATGTGATTTATTCGGGCACCATGAGTGCAGCGATTGAAGCGGGAATTGAAGGCGTTCCTGCCATTGGATTTTCTCTTTGCGATTACACTTGGGAAGCCAATTTTGAGCCTGCCTTGGAAGCTATCAAAAAAATTGTAGAACAAGCCTTGGCCCATGGCATGCCAAACGGCACGGTATTGAATGTAAATATTCCCAAGTCAGATGAGCCTCCAAAGGGCATACGGGTATGCAGGCAAGCAAGGGCCAATTGGAAGGAGAAGTTCGACAAACGCCAAAGCCCTATGGGCAAAAATTACTACTGGCTCACCGGTGAATTCGAGTTATTGGATAAGGGAAAGGATACTGACGAATGGGCCTTGGCACAAGGGTACATTTCAGTGGTTCCAACCCAATTCGACCTTACCGCACATCATATTATTCCACAAATCAACAATTGGGATTTAAATGGCTCGTAACAAAGAGATATTAATCGGCTTTATCGTGGGGATTATTGCCAATACCATTGGAACTTTGCTCTATATATTGCTATTTTCAGATTTGGGTATTTCTGAAACGCTGGAGGCTGCCATAAATCAAGGCTATTTGGGGAGTTTGTTGGCCCTTGGCGCCATATTGAACTTGGTCGCCTTTTTTGGGTTTCTGCGTATCAAACGAGACTTGAGGGCG
>JBCBCH010000526.1:0-1938 GCA_038530835.1 Bacteroidota bacterium
CGCATTGGACCATAAGAGGTAGTCTCCACCCAACTCTACCATCTTTTCTTTCCAAAAAGCAGAGGAGGACTTTTCCAAAATACCGCTTTCGTATTCGTTGTTCACTACTACCCAAGAATTTGAACTCAGTTCTTGGTCCAATTGATAGGAAGCCCATCCCGAATAGCCTAGAAAAAACTTGATATCCTGCTCCGTGATGGTTTTGTTGTTGATGAGCTCAACGGTACGGTCAAAATTCCCACCCCAAAAAATACCATCCGAAATCTCAATACTACCATCAATCAAATGGGGCACCTTATGAATAAAGTAAAGATTGTCTTGTTCTACGGGACCACCATTAAAGACTTGGAAAGGAATGGTGATTTCAGAAATAAGGTCGTTGATGTTGTAATCGAGCGGTTTATTCAAGATAAACCCTACCGAACCTTCTTGGTTATGTTCTGCCAAAAGGACCACCGAGCGATTGAAGGAAACATCACCTGTAAGAGAGGGTTCCGCAATCAGTAATTTTCCCTTTGTAGGTTTATCAAAGCTCATGACTACAAACTTGCTGTTCTTAAATGTAACATATTCTATTTGAATAACAAAAAACCCCTTCAAAACAAAAAAGCACCTCTTTATGAGGTGCTTTTCTGTATTTAGATAAGCAGAATCTTAGTTTACTGCGGAGCTCAATTCAGCACCTGCTTTGAACTTCACTACGTTTTTCGCAGCAATTTTGATGGTCTGTCCTGTCTGAGGATTTCTACCATCACGCGCTTTTCTGTGATCTACTGACCAAGAACCGAATCCTACTAGAGATACTCTGTTCCCTTTTTTAAGGGCACCTTCTACGTTCCCTAAGAAAGATTCCAATGCTTTTTTAGCTGCTGCCTTAGTGATGCCAGCATCAGCTGCCATAGCATCGATTAATTCTGTTTTGTTCATAATAGATATAAATTAAATAGTTGTTAAAAAAACTTTAATGCTGGACAAATTTATATGGATTTGTATTTCACGCAAGTAAAACCGGGGGAAATGGGCACTTTTGTTAATAACTTGAAACGTTTGTTGATAAAGTAAACAAAAAATCACCCTCCCACGAAGCCAGTAATAGCAAGGCCTTAGCGAATTCGAGCATTTTCATTTATCACCAGACCACGTAAAACATCGTCGATTTTCATCCGTTTTTTGCCTGGAAATTGAACCTCTAAAATTTTTAAATATCCCCCGTCTACCTTAACGGACATTTCATTTTTTGTGGTTGTCAAAGTGCCTAGTGGAATTTCATCCATAACCGGAAGCATTTCCGAGGCAAAGATTTTAATGTCCAGCGCTTTGCCATCGTTTTCGAAAACGCACCAAGCGCCAGGGTAAGGGCTTAAACCTCTTATATGATTATGGATAATATTCAAAGGTCGGTCCCAATTAATCCGACAAGTTTCCTTATGGATTTTTGGTGCTGAAGACTGCTCTGCATCATCTTGAGGGGTAGTGGAGAAGTTCCCCTCCGAAATACGCTGGCAAGTTTCTACCACCAAATCGGCCCCAAGCAACTTGAGTCGGTCGTGCAACGAACCGACATTATCCGATTCATATATAAGTTCCGTTTTTTGGGCGATAATGTGTCCGGTATCGATTTTCTCATCAATAAAAAAAGTGGTTACCCCTGTTTGGTTCTCACCACGAATTATGGCCCAATTAATGGGTGCGGCCCCACGGTATTTGGGTAAAAGCGAGGCGTGCAAATTGAAAGTCCCGAATTCGGGCATGGCCCAAACCACTTTGGGTAACATTCGAAAGGCAACCACCACCTGAAGA
The DNA here is from genome assembly GCA_038530835.1 of Bacteroidota bacterium. GTDB lineage: Bacteria > Bacteroidota > Bacteroidia > Flavobacteriales > Flavobacteriaceae > Flagellimonas. The sequence goes on from JBCBCH010000526.1 coordinate 1,801, forward strand.
TTCGCTTTTAGAGTTTCCAAGGATTCTATAAAATCGGAATCTTTTAAGTTTTCGGGTTGTAACACAGGAAGCTCATGTTGCAAAGCAAATTCTTTTACAGCTGAAAGCCTTACTTTTCTGCCTCGACCCGCAGGGCGG
>JBCBCH010000527.1:0-1847 GCA_038530835.1 Bacteroidota bacterium
AAAATGGGCGACTTCATATCGTTTCGTAACTTGAGTACGGCCATTTTATGTTTACATGGCCCTCCTGGGGTGGGTAAAACCTCTTTGGGAAAATCCGTCGCAGAGGCTTTGGGGCGCGAATATGTTCGAATTTCTTTAGGCGGTCTGCGGGATGAAGCAGAGATTCGGGGACACCGTAAAACCTATATCGGTGCAATGCCAGGACGTATCATCCAAAGTTTGAAGAAAGCAGGAACTTCCAATCCGGTTTTCATTTTGGATGAAATCGACAAACTTTCCAACAGCCATCAAGGGGACCCCTCATCTGCAATGTTAGAGGTGTTGGACCCTGAGCAGAACAGTGAGTTTTATGATAACTTCTTGGAGATGGGCTACGACCTTTCTAAAGTCATGTTTATTGCCACCGCGAATAGTCTAGGCCCCATTCAGCCTGCGCTAAGGGATAGAATGGAAGTCATCAATGTTTCAGGTTATACTATCGAAGAAAAGGTTGAAATCGCCAAAAAACACTTGCTTCCGAAACAACTAAAAGAGCATGGATTAAATGCCAAGCATTTGCGAATAGGCAAACCACAGTTGGAAAAGATTGTGGAGGGATATACCCGAGAATCCGGAGTACGTGGTTTGGAAAAGCAATTGGCCAAAATGGTACGTTACGCGGCCAAATCCATTGCAATTGAAGAAGAATACGAAATAAAAGTCTCCAATGAGACCGTAGAGAAAGTTTTGGGCCCCGCACGTTTGGAACGCGATAAGTATGAAAACAATGATGTAGCAGGAGTGGTAACCGGTTTGGCGTGGACCAGCGTAGGCGGAGATATTTTGTTTATCGAATCCATTTTATCCAAAGGCAAAGGTGCTTTAAACATCACCGGGAACTTAGGGAAGGTGATGAAAGAATCGGCGACTATTGCGATGGAGTACATCAAATCCAACGCAGAGCAGTATGGTATTGAGGCTTCGGTTTTCGAAAAATACAATGTGCATATTCATGTGCCCGAGGGTGCTACACCCAAAGATGGCCCTAGTGCAGGGATAACCATGTTGACTTCTTTGATATCGTTGTTTACGCAACGCAAAGTGAAGAAGAGTTTGGCGATGACCGGTGAAATTACCTTGCGTGGAAAAGTACTTCCTGTAGGTGGTATCAAAGAGAAGATTTTGGCCGCGAAACGCGCTCGCATCAAGGAAATTATTCTTTGCGAAGAGAACCGACGGGACATCGAAGAAATCAAAGCGGACTACCTCAAAGGACTTACCTTCCATTATGTGTCGGATATGAGTCAAGTGATTGACTTGGCCATTACGGACAAGAGGGTGAAAAATGCGAAGGTCCTTTAGTTTTTCAACCATGGAATTAGTTTTCTAGGTATTTTCGCGTAATGCGAAAAATAATTGTTGCCATCGACGGTCATTCCTCAACCGGAAAAAGTACTATTGCCAAGCGGTTGGCCAAAGCTCTGGATTACACCTATGTTGATACTGGCGCCATGTACAGGGCTATTGCTTTTTTTGCGCTGGAAAATGGAATCATTCAAGAGAGTCTGGATACTGAAAAACTCATTGAAGCCCTTCCGAAAATACAATTGAGTTTTGAAAAGAACGATACAAGCGATATCGCTGAAATTTGTTTGGACGGTAAGAGTGTGGAAGCTAAAATCCGAAATTTAAGGGTGTCTAAATGGGTGAGTCCCGTGGCCGCGGTGAAAGAAGTCCGTGAAAAACTGGTCGAGATGCAACAGCAAATTGGTCTGGCCAAAGGCGTGGTCATGGACGGACGGGATATTGGCACGGTAGTATTTCCTGAGGCAGAACTCAAAATCTTCATGACGGCCTCGAGATCGAAG
>JBCBCH010000528.1:0-1929 GCA_038530835.1 Bacteroidota bacterium
TTTGATGGTTCCAGTTTTTATCATCAAGTATTTACCGAACGGGATTATAGGCGTGTTGATCGTGGCTATTATGTCTGCTGCTATGTCCACTTTAAGTTCTGCGGTGAATTCACTATCTGCCGTGACCATGGAAGATTTCGTTAAACGGTTCAGACCGGATATGGACAACAAAAAATACGTGATTACTTCGCGAATCATTTCACTCTTCTGGGGTTTGGTTTGTTTGTTTTTCGCCTTTTTTGCTGGTAACATTGAGGGTACTGTCATTGAGGTCATCAATAAAGTGAGTTCAGTATTCTATGGTCCTATTTTGGCTGGGTTCATTTTGGCCATCATGACGAAGAAGACCCATGCCTTGGGCGCCAATATCGGTATTGTGGTAGGCGTATTGTTCAACATGTATTTGTGGTTGTATGTGCCTGATGTGTTCTGGTTTTGGTGGAATGCTATCGGTTGTGTGGTGACTATTGTGGTGGCATTGGTGGTGAGTACAATCGTTAAAAGGGAAGCCAATGAAGGTTTGGAAGTGTTTATTTCACCTTCCAAAAAAGAGGTCGCATTACTCTTGGGATTCTTTGCGTTCATCATTTTGATAAGCCTTTCCCTTCCGAAGTTGTTGTCTTAATGCCTTGTTTCCAAAAGTATTTCCGTATTTCGTAGTAAAGAATGGAAAATATGAAAGGAACTTCCCTTCAAATTTTGATAGTAGGCCTATGGGTAGGATTCACTTCTCCAGCTTTTGCACAAAGCTCAGTTGAATCTTATGTTCGCCCAAATTCGCTTAAGGTTGGAGACACGGTCGCCATTGTAGCGCCGGCGGGAATTCTAAAGAATCGGCAGGCCTCAATTCAACAAGCTACAGCAGTGTTTTCTTCCTGGGGACTGCATGTCGTTCTGGGAAAACACCTCTATGCTAAAGACAATCACTTTGCAGGAACCGATGCTCAACGCGCTGAAGATTTTCAAAAGGCTATGGATGATGCTTCCATCAAAGCCATTTGGTGTGCTAGGGGCGGTTACGGCACCATGCGGATTTTGGATATGTTGGATTACTCCAACTTCAAGAAAAATCCCAAATGGATAATCGGCTTTTCAGATATCACCGCCATTCATGGAAAACTGCACCAGCTCTGCGTACAAAGCATTCATGGAATGATGCCGACTGGGGTCGAAGGTCAAAAAATGCAATCGGAATCCACTATTGAAAATTTGGAATCCCTTAAAAAAGTATTGTTTGGGGAAGCTTTAAAATATCAAGTTCCGTCATCATCTTTTAACCGTACAGGAAAAGTGAGTGGCGAATTGATAGGCGGCAATCTATCTTTATTGCAAGCATGCCTCCAATCAGATGCCACAATAGATACCAAAGACAAGATTCTATTTATCGAAGAAATTGGCGAATATCGCTACAGCGTGGACCGGATGCTTTTTAGTTTGAAACGAGCAGGGTACTTCAAGCAACTGAAAGGACTCATCATTGGTGATATCAGCAGAATAAAAGTAAATACCGCACCCTTTGGCAAATCCAACGAAGAGATTGTACTCAACGTCGTCAAAGAATATGACTTTCCGGTACTATTTGATTTTCCGGCGGGGCATGAAGAAGACAATCGGGCACTTATTTTGGGTCGCGAGGTAACCCTAGAGGTTGGTGAAGAAGAGTCCACACTTACATTTAAGAAGTAAAGAAATGAAGTTTGTCCTAGCTCCAGACAAATACAAAGGTTCGCTTTCGGGAGAGGCCTTTTGTGAAGCTGCGGCCGCGGGACTGAAAAGAGTTTATCCTGAGGCAGAAATTCTGAAAAAGCCCTTGGCTGATGGGGGAGATGGCACCTTGGCTGTGATGCAACATTATTTGGCGGCGGAAACCATAAAGACCCATGTGCATGACCCTTTGTTTCGGGAAATCACTTCGGGCTACCTTTTTTC
>JBCBCH010000529.1:0-1919 GCA_038530835.1 Bacteroidota bacterium
AAAACAATTTTGCTTCGTTTTCAACGATTAATCGAACCGATAGTTTCGCACTTGACCCAGAAACAGGATTGCCCTTTGCTGGCGCAACTCCTGAAAACGTGGAAACCCTACTTCAGCAAAAACCACTTGAAGCCATTCATCTACTAAACCTCGTTGGCGGAAAATCATGGTACCTCAAAAAGAAATATGTAAGTGTTTTTATGAGTGTCAATAATCTTTTTGACACCGTATTTCGCAGTGGAGGATATGAACAAAGTCGAAATGGCAATTATGCCCAATTAGTGGCAGACAATCTCAGTGGCGCCCCTTCTTTCGGACCTAAATATTGGTATGGCTTCGGGAGAACATATTTTCTGAATCTGGCAGTTAGCTTTCAATCTATCACTTTTTTTCTATGAATGTAATTCGTTCTTTTTATCTAATTATGGCAGTGCTAAGTCTTTCCTGCAAAAACAATTATGATTTTGACACCATTGCTTCAACTTGTCCTACAACTTTGGAAGTAAACATCAGCCTAAACGAACTGGCAGAACAATATGACGGAGAAGTTTTCCAAATACAAGAGGATTGGATTGTGGAGGGCTATGTGATTTCCTCCGATAAAGCAGGAAACTTTTTTAATGTGCTTCATATTCAAGACCATCCATCAGAACCCACCATGGGTGCAGTTTTGGAAATTGACCAACGGGAATCACATTTGTTTTATCAAGTGGGTAGCAGGGTAGGGATTAAACTGAAAGGATTGTATGTAAACCAAAACGATGGTCTCTTGGAATTGGGTGGGGCTTTCACTGCGTTTGGCTCAATATCTGTAGGACGGATTCCTTCGGCAGCGGTACCATTGCACGTTTACAAATTATGCACTGAGTCTACTAATTTGTTACCCACCCCGGTTGACCTGCAAACCTTGGTTCAGCAACCTTCCGGAACCTTGATTCAACTGCAAGAAATTGAGATGGCCGACGCAGAGATTGGAAATACATTTGCGGTTGAGACGGAGGACACGCAAAGGATTCTACAAGATTGTGAAGAAACACAGACGATTTTATTGAACAGCGGATACTCAGATTTTCAAAGTGAGATGCTACCAGAAGGGAAGGGTACTTTGACCGGTGTACTCTTAAAAGACGGGGATGATGTTCAAATCGTAATTCGTGATTTGGATGATATCCAGTTTACGGACGAGCGTTGTCCCGAAATCATCACTGAATTTACCTCAGAAAATATCTTTATTTCTGAATTGGCAGACCCCGATAACAACGCGAAAGCAAGATTTGTGGAGTTGTATAATTCCGCGGACGAACCTTTGGATTTGAATCTTTGGAAGTTGCGACGGTATACAAACGATAACATCGAAATTAGTTCTGAAATTGATTTGTCGGGATACATTATGGAAGGAAAAAGTACATTGGTGATTTCACCTAATGCAGAAGAATTTCAGTTGGCATATGGTTTCTCGCCGGACATTGGCGTCTCCACAAATAGCCCTGCGGATTCGAATGGAGACGATAATTTGGAATTAGTTGACCCCTTTGGAAAGGTGATTGACGTATTCGGAATTATAGGTGAAGATGGTTCGGGAACCAATCATGAATTTGAAGACGGTCGAGCGCTACGAAAACCAGAAATGGTCAAAGGAAACCCGGTATATACCTTCGAGGAATGGATTGTATGCAATGATACGGGTGAATCTGGAACGCTAAAGCAACCAAAAATAGCACCGCAAGATTTTACTCCGGGGGATAGAAACTGATGTTCAAGGTAATGTTGTGTAAAGTCGAAATTTAGATTTTGTTGAACTTTAGTCTTAACCAGTTTACATTCCTCGATTCCAAGAAAAGCTCAATCACTGCTCTAATCCAGTTAAAGTGGCATAAAACTTCTCAATTCTACTCTTATCGGTAACCTCTTTATCTAGT
>JBCBCH010000530.1:0-1919 GCA_038530835.1 Bacteroidota bacterium
GCCGTTAAATGAAAAAAAGGAATTTACAGAAGTTGGCTGCACTTGGTGTGCTTTTGGTGGTTTTTTTCAACATCCCCTTAATACTGATTTTCAGTGAACCTGTCTCCATATTAGGTATTCCTCTTTTTTACTTCGCCATTTTTACGATTTGGTTGTTGGCCATAATTGTATCGTATACTATTTTAAAAAATAAGCATGGGTAGTTGGTCAGTTCTGATAGTACTGCTCTGTTATTTGGCCCTTTTGTTCGCTTTGGCGTTCTGGGCTGAACGAAATACGGCCAATCGCTGGATTAAGAATCCTTACGTATACGCTTTGTCCTTGGCGGTATACTGTTCTGCTTGGACCTACTATGGAAGCGTTGGCGTAGCGGCGAACTCGGGCATTGATTTCCTGACGATTTATTTGGGGCCCGTTATTGCCTTACCGTTGTGGATGTTTATCATGACGCGCATCATCAAAATCGCAAAAAACAATAAGATTGCGAGTATCGCAGATTTTGTATCCCTTCGCTATGGTAATGATAGACAACTTGGGGCGTTGATTGCCATCATTTGCATTTTTGGTATAGTTCCCTACATATCGCTACAACTGAAAGCCGTATCCGAAACCTTTCAATTGCTGAGTGGTTCCACCCAAACAGCGGATAATATCTTTTCCGATACCACTTTCTACATATCACTATTGCTGGCAGTTTTCATTGCTTTTTTTGGGACATTGGCTACTGACGCATCTCGAAGTCGGCGCGGATTGATTACCACCGTGGCTTTTGAATCGGTCATCAAATTGGTTTTCTTCTTGGTCATCGGAAGTTACGTCTGTTTTGCTTTGTTCGATAGTCCAAAAGACATCTACAATCAGGCTGCCTTGCTAGAAGGCTTTGAATCTTTGGTAACGTTTAAAGGACTTGACCATGGTATTTCGTGGTTCTACACGATTATGCTATCCTTTTTGGCCATTTTCTTGTTGCCAAGACAGTTTCATGTTGCCGTGGTCGAAAACGAAGACCCGAAGTATATCAGAAAAGCCATTTGGTTTTTCTCTTTATACCTTCTACTGTTCAATATTTTCGTTTTTTACATCGCCTTTGCCGGCAAAATATCCCTAGGCACAGAAGTAAATCCTGATTATTATAGCCTGTTGTTGCCTCTGGGAGAGGGGAACACCGGATTGGCTTTGATGGTTTTTATCGGGGGATTCTCTGCCGTAATTTCCATGGTAGTGGTTTCAACCTTGGCCTTGTCCATAATGGTGAGCAACAACTTGTTGATACCCTACGGCTTGTTGGACCGGTTGTTTCAAACCAATCCTGAAACCAATACGCGTTATATTCGAAATGTACGTCGGGTATCCATATTTGTTTTGGTCGTAACGGCCTATTTGTTTTACTACTATTTTTCCAGTCAGTTGTCCCTCTTTTCATTGGGTCTGATTGCCTTTGTTATCATTGCACAATTAGCACCCTCGTTCTTTTTAGGTCTCTTCTGGAACCGTGGTACGGCGACGGCCTCTAAGATTGGGATGATTGCGGGGTTTGCGGTAGTGGTTTTCACGCTAATTCTTCCACGTACCACTTTAGGATTGGGCAACAATACGGATTTCATCACAGAAGGATATTTTGGTATTTCTGCTTTAAAGCCTTTCGGATTGTTCGGGATGGACATGCTTTCCGCAGAGGCACATGCGCTTTTTTGGAGTCTTTTGGTGAATCTATCCCTCTACTGTTTGTTTTCCCTACTCATCGTCGCGAATTATCGTGAGCGGAACTTTGGCGAGCTCTTCGTCCATGTTAATAGTGTCATCGGAAATGACGAACAAGGTTATGTTTGGCGCGGTGAGGCCTATGTAGAAGATGTGAAGAAAGTACTGAATCGATTTTTGGGGAATCAGAAAACAGAGAAGGAATTCCAACAATTTTA
>JBCBCH010000531.1:0-1912 GCA_038530835.1 Bacteroidota bacterium
GACCCGGATAGGCCAATTCATATTTTCACCAACACCAATTCTTTTTCTGATGTAACGGTTGGTGAAATCCAAAATCTATTGTTGGACACTCCCTTCACCCATAAACAGCTGAACTGGTCGGATATCGTATTAAAGGCTGAATCTATTTTCAGCCGGGCACCAGCCAAAGAGCAAGAGCTTATCGTCATATCGGACTTCAAAGAAAATCTGGGGGCACTTGAAAAACCAAAGGATTACACCGGGCGTATCCATTTGGTAAAAGCAGGTAACGTTGCCTCGTCCAACATATCCATTGATTCCATTCAATTGGAGACTCCAAACACCAGCCAAAAGACTTTAAAGGTTTTTGTTTCCGGCCATGGCGAAACGGGAGTGCAACCCCTCTCCCTTCACAATGGTGAGAAGCTTTTGGGAAATTCAGCCGTGGAATTCGATGAGAAAACCAGCCGGACCGTTGTTGATTTTTCACTGCCCAGCCAGACCGAAATAAATGGTCTTTTGAACGTCTCTGATAATGGATTGGACTATGACAACCACTTTTTCTTTTCAATAAACCCGCCCAAAACCATTAAGGTACTTGCCATCAATGGGGGTGATGCGAATTACTTGGAACGTTTGTTTGGCGATGCAAGTTTCGCCCTAAACATCTACGACCTAAGGCAACTGGATTATAGCACCATTGATACCCAAAATGTAGTGGTCATCAACGAAATCGAACAGATTCCTGAAGGACTTCAAACCGTACTGAGGACTTTTGCATCTAACGGGGGAAGTTTGATTGTAGTTCCGGCGAAACAAAAAGAAAACTTGAGTTACAATACCTTTTTATCGCTTTTTGGCCCTACTCGATTTTCGGAAACGACGGAGAACGTCAAACAAATCACTAAAATTGCTTTCGAACACCCAATTTATCAAGGGGTTTTTCAAAAACAAGTAACGAATTTTGAATATCCGGAAACCAACCATTCCTTCAGGCTCACCAATCCAACCCAATCGATTTTGTCGTATGAAGATGGGACCCCCTTTCTTATGGGGGGCAATGGTTTTTACCTTTTTTCCTCACCACTTGATGAGAACCACTGCAACTTTAAAAGTTCTCCATTGATTGTCCCCACCTTTTACAATATGGCGCTTTCCAGTTTGCGTTTACCAGTCTTGTACGAAAATATTGGCCAAGCGTCGTTCGCGGATATTGACACCAGATTGGATAATGACCAAGTGGTAAACATGGACAAGGATGGCGAACGTTTTATTCCACGCCAGCAGTCCTTTCCAAACAAGGTTAGATTGTTTTTTGATACGGAACCACAAGAAGCTGGCACTTATTTCGCTAAAACGGCGGATAGCATCGTTGCTAAAGTAAGTTTCAATTATCCTAGAACGGAAAGCCCGCCAGGCGAGTTGGAAGTTAGGGAACAGGACGGTGTGACCCAGCAAGAATCGCTGAATTCACTTTTCTCCTCCCTTGCTGAAGAAAACGAGGTAAGCGCATATTGGAAATGGTTTGTTATTTTAGCGCTGCTTTTGGGACTTATCGAAGTCATCATCCAAAAAATCATTAAATGAACATCCTCCTGAAATCCGCTACAATTGTACAACCAAACCAGAAGGATTTCCATTTAGCAGCGTTCGATATCCTTATCAAAAATGGACGCATTGCCAAAATAGCAAAATCCATTTCTCCAGAAGGTTCCATAAGAACCATTGAACGGGACAACCTTCATGTAAGTTTAGGTTGGTTGGACACCAGTGTATGTTTTGGGGAGCCGGGTTTTGAAGAAAGGGAAACGCTGGAAAACGGAATGAATACGGCCGCAAAAAGTGGTTTTACGAATATCGTACTGAATCCCAACACCCACCCAAAACCTGATACCAGCTCTGATATTGCCTATTTTGTCGCACGAAGTCAAAA
>JBCBCH010000532.1:0-1905 GCA_038530835.1 Bacteroidota bacterium
CTACAATTTTTACGCTATCCTTCATGTACTGATTTCGATTTCATTATCCATAAATAACGGAAGGCCCATTTCCATGAAATGGTATGGGTCATATTAGGAATATTTTCGGCAATGGCAACTAATTCTGATTTTCGAAAGCCTTTGGAAATGGAAATCAATCCATCAACCTTGGCTATTTTGGTTTTGATAAAGAAAAAGCTAAATACTTTGAATAGTGTGTAAGCCAGACGACTTCTTTGCAAATCGTTTATGACCACCCCCACACGGGCCAATCGGATAAATGCATTTAGAAAATCCAACAACCGCTCTTCCTCAAAATGGTGCATCGTCAAGGTGTTGATGACGATATCACAGGAAAACTCAGGGCCCGTTTTCAGAATATCACGCTTTTCAAACTGGATATTGGGGAAGCCTTCACTTTTTTTTCGAGCGATTTCCAAAACATCATCTCGTAAATCTACCCCTATCAACTTGCTTTGAACGTCACGTTTCGCGAGAAATGAAGAAAGCTTGCGAAGCATGGTTCCATCGCCACAGCCCATATCCAATATGACGTATTCTTTTGTTATATCTTCCTTCACCAATTGCCATACTCCTTGAAGTGTTATGCCATCACCACCCAATAACCGATTGCACCGATTTATATCTTGATAGGCTTCTTCAAGACTCGGGGTCCGGAGGTTGGGGTCATCCATAAGCTCCGGTTGTCGACTGCGCAGTGTAAAATCCATCATCTTACAATTGGGGTTCCGTGGGTCTGCATTATCACCGTGTTCCAAAATGCTTTTGAATCCGGCAGCAACTTCAGTCCCGTATCCATAAGGGTTGCATTCATAACCATATTTTGTAATCTTCTCCCCCACCATAGTCTTTTGGCAAAATGGTTTTTCCAAGTTTTGCTATACGCCTTTTCCATTTGCGGACGAGTACAAGAGGCTTCATCAAAAAAACCGGTAATAGCGTCTGAAGCTATTTTTGCACTATGTATGGCCATTGCCATCCCGTTCCCACATAAAGGATGTATCAGACCAGCAGTATCTCCGCACATCAGGATATGGTTCTCTACTGGTAATTTTTTGCGGAAAGAGACTTGGGCAATACTCAAAGGCTTTTCGAATTGTGGAATGGCGGTTTCAAAGAAATGAGCCAACCAAGGGTTTCTTTTCAAAACCTGTTCTATAAAAGCGGCATGATTACCTGCTTTCTTGAATGCCTGGTAATCTACCAAATAGCAAAAGTTGGTAATACCTCCCTCCACCTTGGAGAGTCCCCCATAACCACCAGAAAAAGTATGTAGGGAAACTAGGTTGTCGGGATGTTCAAAACCTGAATAGTGGGCTTTTACCCCAAGCCAACTTGATTTCTTGAAGAAAAAAGACCTTTCGAGTTCTTTATCCAAGTTAGAGCGTTTGCCGTAGGCTCCAATCACGACCGAGGCCTTATATAAACCTCCATTCTTCGTGTGAAGGTCAAATACATCATTTTCAAAGGAGACTTTTTCCACGGTGTCAAAATGAAAACCTACCGATGCCGACAAAGCGGCTTGGTACAATACATCATCCAATAAATATCGGCTAATACCGAATCCGCCCAGTGGCAAACCTACTTCAAGCTTGCGCCCCGTGGTGGTACCTAATCTTAAAGTTGAAATCTTGGGTAACTTTTCAAGTGGAATCGAAACGCCCAACGAGGTAAGGTAAGGAAGCACTTCGTTCGATACATATTCTCCGCAAACCTTGTGTTGGGGGAAGGTGTTCTTTTCAATGACCGCGACATGCTTTCCGCGCTTTGCCAAGTCCAAAGCTGAGGTTAATCCAGCAAGTCCCCCTCCAATAATGACAACATCATAGCGCTTCACTACTGGAAGATACATCATAAAAACAAAAAATCCCGGCTTTCACCGGG
>JBCBCH010000533.1:0-1904 GCA_038530835.1 Bacteroidota bacterium
AAAATACTAGTAAACCCAGTACCAGATTGCATATTAGGGCCATTTGGAAATCGTTCGAAGGAGTTCAATTGTGGGTCATAGGCACAAAGCCCCGCGTCCGTACCAATCCATAAAAGGCCTGAGGTATCCACATAAAGTGAACTTATGGAATTGCTGTTGATACTTTTTTCGTCCGTAAGGTCGTGTACGTAATAGGTATATGAAAAGCCATTGAATTTGTACAAACCCGCTCCATCAGTACCTATCCAAATAAACCCAAACTCGTCAACCACCATGGCGGTGATAGGGCGTTGGAAGATGTTTTCGGTAACGGAATTGAACTCCAATGCCTTGAAATCCACCTGTGCCTCGACCCTATGAAGCCCTGTATGGAAAATCAAAAGAAACAAAAGCCAGAATGGCCTAAAACGATGTCTATTGCACGATACCATCAAAAGTTGTATTGAATACCCAAGAAAGCGCATTTTGATGCCTATAAAAATAAAATTTGTAGCATTTTAAGTCTCAAATGTTGCATATGGCTTTTTCAAAAATATCCTTTCCCTTACTCAATAAAGTAATAAAGTATATTACCCTAACGAAATTCAAATAACCAAACTATGCGACTTTTTTTTTCGAAACTATTCTTTTCCGTCTTAGGACTGTTCCTTTTGAGTGCTTGTGATAGGGATGTTAATTTTGACGCTGTTTTGGGCGAGGGTCCTGCCCCTACTGAAGTACAAGCAAATATTGTGTTCAATAATGAGGAAGCTCCTTTTTCGGTGACTACCAGTCCTACTGCGACAGGCGCCACTGCTTTTGAAGTTTCATCAGGATTATCCGGGGAAGCCTCCACCTTGATAGGTATTCAACAATCGCTGACCTTTAGTTATCCAGAAGCTGAGGAGAATTTTTTCATCACGATAAAAGCCATTGCGGCCAACGATAAGGTTACCGAACAACAGTTTGAGGTGATTCCGCCGGCTGACCCTTGTACCCCAATATTTAGCGCTCCGGTTTCTTGGGACAATGGAAACGACCCGGCATTCTCTTTTGGTTTTAATGGGGTAGAATTGGAAGTGGTGGCCAACCCAGACCCTTCGGGAGATAATCCAGAAGCTTCCAATGTTTTGGCCATTACCCAAGATGGAGGCGGCAACTTTGACGGCTTTGGGGTACAAATGACAGGGCCAACCGATTTCAGTGCCGAAGACAAAGTAGTTCGTCTGCTATTTTGGTCTGATGTTGAATTGCCTGTTCGATTGACCGTGCAACAAGACCCAAATAATGAAACGGAACGGGAAGCGGAAGTAAACCTAATCCATACTGGTACGGGTTGGGAAGAACTCCGTTTTGATTTCACTACTGCCACTGCTGGCTTTACAGGTGACCCCAACGGGGCTCTGGGCATAATGGATGGCGCTAGTTTCGTTCCTACCGGAGCCTACATTCGTTTCCAAATGTTTATTAGCCCGGGAGACGATGTTGCCGGTACTTTTTACTTGGACAACGTCGGGGTTTGCCCTTAACAATAGTTAGTTTCTACTTAACACAGCCATAGCACAAACTATGTTTAACAAAACGCTCCATCACATATTTGATAGAGCGTTTTTATTTTGGGCAAACCCTAAAAGCATCATTAAAGGCATGTTATTGCGATACAACATATTGGATAAAACCGCTAACAAACAACGATGCATCAATTGCAATAGTTATTGCTTCAAATAGTCTTTGCGATGCAACGCTATGAAAATACTTTTGAACTGTATCGGTAAAGCCTAATTAGGATTTAAAAATGAAAAGAACCCTTACCATCGTATTGATTTGTTTTTGGCCATGCTATCTCGCTTTGTTTATTTGTTCACCAAGCTTCCACAGTAAAACACTGTATACAGATAGCACTTTGGTCCCATCAACCATATTGA
>JBCBCH010000534.1:0-1894 GCA_038530835.1 Bacteroidota bacterium
CATCGGCAGGTCTTCTCGTTCGAATCCGGTAACCTATATCAAAGCCTACGATGATATTCGAAGCCTATTTGCAGCACAGAAACTCAGTAAAATTAGAGGTTATCAAGCCAAACACTTCTCTTTTAATGTGGACGGCGGACGCTGCGAAAAGTGCAAAGGTGAGGGTGTAATTACTGTGGAAATGCAGTTTATGGCCGATGTGCACTTGGAGTGTGATGCTTGCGGCGGAAAACGATTCAAGAAAGAAATACTGGAGGTACAGTTTGAAGGAAAAAATATCGATGACATTTTAAACATGACCATCGATGAGGCCATTATTCATTTTGAAACCTACAAGCAAAACAAAATCGTATCCAAATTACGACCGCTTCAAGATGTAGGATTGGGCTATGTCACTTTGGGACAGTCTTCTTCTACCCTATCCGGCGGTGAAGCACAGCGAATCAAATTGGCTTCGTTTTTGGTGAAGGGAGAAACCAAAGAGAAGGCCCTATTCATCTTTGATGAACCGACTACAGGACTTCATTTCCACGACATTAAAAAATTGCTCAAGTCTTTTGAGGCACTTATTTCAAAAGGGCATTCGGTGATTGTTATCGAACACAATATCGAACTCATCAAATGTGCCGATTACATTATTGATTTGGGTCCCGAAGGAGGAGAAAATGGTGGGCATCTGGTTGCGGAAGGTACTCCAGAAGAAATTGTAGGGAATAAGGACTCCGTTACAGCCCGATATCTTTCCGAAAAAATATGAGTTTTTAGCAATAATCGAGTGTAACAATTGGGTATTGTTGTTCTCCCTTAATAAAACCTAAAACCATGTTAAAAACATCGCCTTTTGGACTAGCAACGCTTTTGCTAGCCCTTATCACCTCTTGCAATCCGAAACAACAAACAAAGGAAGAGACCTCTCAAGCGGTTACCCCTTTGGATACCCTAAAATCTCCTCGTGAGTTCTACCCTAAAGAACGAGCACAGGTCCTAGTGGTGGGCTCATTTCATTTTGAATATCCAGGATTAGACAAACACAAAGCCAAGGATGACAATAAAATTGATGTACTCGAAGAACCTAAAAAAAGCGAATTAAAAGCTTTAACGGATTATATTACCAAATTCAAGCCTAACAAAGTGGCCATTGAAGCCCGTCCAAAATGGAATACCATGGAAAAGTATCGTGGGTACAGAGATGGCGAATATGCTGATAAGCGCGACGAACGATACACCATCGCCATGCAAGTCGCTTCAAATATGGGACTGGATACGCTATATGCCGTTGACACCAATAGTCTTTTAGATGACTTGTTTAAAAAAGATTCCCTGTTGGTCAAGTCACTCACCAATAAAATCGATGGGGATGCCCCAGACCCGTATTGGGACATGGCCACAGGTTATTTGGATTATAAGGACGCTGTAATTCCCAACATGCATCTTTTGGATTACTTTAAGTACATGAATTCGGTGGAAGCCCATCGTGCAAACTACGGTCTTTATCTCACCGGAACTATGGGCAAAGCGGATGGACAGACCGCAGATAACCTTTCCATGTGGTGGTACAATCGAAACCTTAGGATTTTCTCAAAACTGGTCGGATTGACCGAAGGGCCTGAGGATAGAATCATGGTAGTTATGGGAAATGGTCATGCCGCTTTGTTAAGGCATTTATTTGAAGCTTCTCCCCAGTATGATTTTGTAGAGTTCTCTTCTTTAGATGAGTAATTATTCATAATAAACTGATTTATAAATACTTAAATACTGGTTGATTTTTTTGGCACGCTGTTTGGTTACTACTTTATGGATTGTAAATAATTACAATTCGGAACTTAAAACAAAAGGATATGAAAAAAGTAGTACTCATAATCGCAGCGGTTCTGTTTTCAACAGCACACACGAA
>JBCBCH010000535.1:0-1893 GCA_038530835.1 Bacteroidota bacterium
AAGAAAACCAGTACCGTGTGCAACTAAATATTCCAGCCCATGCCCTATAAATGCATCATTGTGGATGACGAGGAATTGGCAAGACGATTATTGACCAATCATCTATCACAATTGGATAATTACGAATTGGTCGCCAGTTGTGCTAGTGCCATAGAAGCCAATCAACTCTTGAAACAACATCAGGTGGATTTGATGTTTTTGGATATTGAAATGCCCGTTTTAAAAGGGGTTGATTTCTTTAAAAACTTGGTAAATAAGCCCAAAGTTATTTTTACAACCGCCTATCGCGACTACGCTGTTGAAGGTTTTGAATTGGACGCGGTGGATTATTTATTGAAGCCCATCAGTTTTGCACGTTTTTTCAAAAGTTTGGAAAAATTTGAAAGTCAGCAAGCCCCAACGGTCAATAAAGAAATACCGAAGGAAAAGGAAGAAGATTTTATTTTTATTCGCATTGACCGCAAACAGGTCAAAATACATTTTGAAGATATCCTGTATG
This sequence comes from Bacteroidota bacterium, assembly GCA_038530835.1. GTDB lineage: Bacteria > Bacteroidota > Bacteroidia > Flavobacteriales > Flavobacteriaceae > Flagellimonas. The sequence continues at coordinate 500 of JBCBCH010000535.1, forward strand.
TCGAAAGCCTTAAGGACTACGTTAAAATCTACACGGCAGACAAAAGACATGTCGCGAAATATGGAATTACCACTTTTCATGAACTATTGGATTCGCGTTTTTTGCGCACTCACCGAAGTTACTTGGTAAATCGAGACAAAATAACTGCCTATACTGCTTTGGATATTGAAATTGGAGAGATAGAAATCCCTATTGGGGAGCACTATAAAAAAGAAATTGCGGAAAACCTGAGATTATCATAAAACAAGATTACCAGATATTTCTCGTTTGGTTGGTTTATTCCATCTGCCATGAAAGCCTTTGAATTTTCCATTTCAGCGCGGCATCTTTGACCAAGTACATTTGATTTTTGGTTCTAAACGGATAGGTTTCATCGCTCCCGGAAGGAGTAAAGATACCCTCGGCATATCCTTTCAAATGAATGCTATCCCCTTCTCTTTTCATTTCAAAAGGGTGATGGCTTATACGTACTGTTCCATTTTGACGTTCGGCTTCCAAATGGGCCATAAACGCTTTTTTTCCATCAATTTGTTGCTGGTTTGGAGGATTCACCATTAATCTCAAGTTGTCGTAAACCACCAGATAATCTTTTACAGGTAAATGTTGGTTGTCCAAATGTTTTAAAATCCTTGAGACCTCAATACTGTCTTTGTCTTTTAACAAAGTAGGCGGCATGCTATGGTTAATCATTTGACGGAATATTTTGATGGAATCGTTCGCCATGCGTTTGTACAATGTGAGTCCCTTTCCTTCAATAAATGACCGTTGTCCATCGTATATCCATTCCACATAGTATTCTCCAAAGCGCAATGCATAGTCTCCCAATGGTGCTACCTGGATTATTCGGGTCATTAGGGAATCTCTTTTAACGGAAGGATTGTAGTGGGACTCAAAATAATCATGAATGGCCGTTTTTCCTTTGAACGGTGGGTCATAATACGTCATGTACACGGCATCCTCATGATAGCTCGTCATTTGGGTAGCGAGGTCTTCGTTTAATACGGCGTTATATGCCTTTTCGCGTTGTTGATTGATGGCTTTTTCCCATTGTGAATTGGGCAAGACTGTCTTTTGAGGTTCGGTGATAATCTGGACAAAGTCAACCTTTTCTTTCTCAAAAGAAGATGAAGCGCCCCAAATTAAGGCCCAGATATAAGGGGTATCCCCTTTCATTTTCCAATAGGTAGTATACTTTCCCTTGTAGTCGAATTCCGTTCCGTTTGGAGTAGTGTATTGATAGGTAAAAAGGCCCAACTCTAAATAAAGGTTCCCTACCCGCTTGATTTCGAAAGGTTCTCGCCTACAGCGCTGACTTCCGATACTTTCGAAAAGGGTTTTGTAATAGACCAGGATTGTGCTTTCGCCCCTTAAAATCGGATGGTATTCGGGTAGGA
>JBCBCH010000536.1:0-1887 GCA_038530835.1 Bacteroidota bacterium
GGCTTCAAAAAAACCGAGAAGTTTCGTGCCAAGTTTTTGCTAGAAACGGTGGAAGAACTCCGACAAAATTTAGCGAAGTTGAACATTACGTTACTGGTGCACCATGACAAACCGGAAATAGTCCTTCCTAAAATCACAGAGGAATTCTCAATCGACACCTTGATTTTTCAAAAGGAGTGGACCCAAGAAGAAGTAGAAGTACAAAATGGGGTGAAGAAAAATATTTCCGAAGAGGTCAAAATGCTATCGTATTACGACCAGTTTTTGTTCCATCCGAAGGATATTCCCTTTCAATCATTTCAAGATATTCCACGAGTCTTTACGCAATTTCGAAAGGCCTGTGAAAAGATGGCCAAGGTACTCCCGGCTCTACCCGCGCCCCAACCCATGCCACTAGAAAACTTGCTACAACAGGGAATTCATATGCCTTCGCTAGAAGATTTGGGTTTGGAAGCTCCAGAAACTGAACCCCGTAGCGCATTTCCCTTTTTAGGCGGTGAAACGGAAGCTCTAAATCGTTTAGACCATTATTTCTGGAAAACTGGAAAACTCGCGTACTACAAAAAAACCCGCAACGGTCTAGTTGGGATAGATTATAGTTCAAAGTTCTCTCCTTGGCTCGCCAACGGCAGTATTTCCGCACGAACCATTTATCATGAAGTAAAGCGATTTGAACGTGAGGTCAAAAAGAATCAAGACACCTATTGGCTCATTTTTGAATTGATTTGGCGGGATTACTTCAAATACGTCTCACTGAAGCATGGCAATGCCATTTTCAAAATTGGGGGTATTCTTGAAAAAAACTACGCTTGGAAAAATGACCCCAGACATTTTCAGGCATGGACCGAAGGCAGCACGTTTGAACCCTTCGTCAACGCCAATATGATTGAATTGGCTTGCACAGGTTGGATGAGCAATCGTGGGCGACAAAACGTAGCAAGTTATTGGGCCAAGGAATTGGAACAAGACTGGCGCATTGGCGCAGCCTACTTTGAAGCTATGCTTATCGACTATGACGTGCATAGCAACTGGGGCAACTGGATGTACAACAGTGGTGTAGGCAACGACCCGAGAGACCGAAAATTCAATATCAAACGCCAAGCGGATATGTACGATGGAAACGGAAAGTTCCAAAACCAATGGCTTCAAGAAACCTTATTTTAAATGAAGACCCTACGCCTTATCCTCGGGGACCAATTGAATGCCCTGCATAGCTGGTTTTCTGAAGTAGATTCCGATACTGTCTACTTGATGGCCGAGATGCACCAAGAAACGCAATACGTAAAGCATCACATCCAAAAAGTGGTAGGTTTCTTTTCTGCCATGCGCAATTTTGCATCGCATTTGGAAAAGCAAGGGCATCAAGTCGAGTATATCCGCATTGGGGATGCAGACAGTCATTTGTCACTTTCAGATATTATTCAGAAGAAAATAGAAGCTTTTGGTATTGAAAAATTCGAATATCAACTTCCGGATGAATTTCGTTTGGATGAACAACTTTCATCTATTTGCAAAAGCATAGAAATTCCATCAGAGGCTTATGACACGGAACACTTTTATACCTCGCGCTACGAGTTGAAGGATTTCTTCGAAGGAAAGAAGCAACTCATCATGGAAAGCTTTTATCGCATGATGCGCAAAAAGCATGACATCATGATGGTAAACGGCCAACCCGATGGCGGCAAATGGAATTTTGACCATAGCAACCGAAAAAAATGGACCGGTAGCCCAGAAATTCCGCAGGAGCTCAACTTTGAGAAGGATGTAACCGATGTTCTCCAAGAAATTGAAGCAGAACAAATACCCACCTTTGGAACTCTGAACGCGGAAAAATACAACTGGCCTACTTCTCATGAAGAATGCCAACAGCTGTTAGACTATTTCTGC
>JBCBCH010000537.1:0-1879 GCA_038530835.1 Bacteroidota bacterium
TCCACGATGAAAACGTCCGCCTTGGAAATATCGTTGTTGCCTAACTCGGAATAGGTCACGGTTGGCTTTTTGATTTGTGCTCGCAGCTTTTCAATTGCCTCTGGTTTTATGGTATGGGGCGCGATTACCCATTTTGCGTCTCCTTCATACTGGTTGAGAAAAGGGAGCAGAACAGCCATGTCCTCTGGCCAGGTACTTCCCGCAACAATGCATAAAGCATCTTGTTTAAAGGTGTCCATGAAATCCAGACGGTTGTCGCTATCCAAAATGGCTGCAACACGGTCAAAACGGGTGTCCCCATTGACGGTAACCGACGTCAACTCAATTTGGTTCAAGAGCTTTTTGGAGGATTCATTCTGTACAAAGAAGTGATGAAACGTCTGCAAGCGCTTTCGCATGAATCCGCCCCAAGGTTTGAAAAAAATCTGTTTTTCATAAAACATACCCGACACCATCAAGGTGGGGATTTCATGTTTTTTTAGTGCGTGCAAATAATTTGGCCAAATCTCATATTTGATAAAGATGGCCAGTTTCGGTTTGGCCAGTTGAAGGAATCGGTTGGCGTTTCCAATGGTATCCAAAGGCAAATAGTAAACCAAATCTACGGGAGCATTGTTCTTTCTGACTTCGTATCCGGATGGCGAAAAGAACGTAAGCAAAAAAGTGTAGTTGGGATATTCGATTTTGAGCTTTTCCAAAACAGGGAGGCCTTGCTCATATTCTCCAAGGGAGGCCACATGCATCCAGATGACGTCTTTCTTGCCTTTGAGGGCACTCTCCATCTGGTCAAAGACGTTTTTACGACCCTGTTGAAACAATTTGATTTTAGGAGAAAACAAGGCAACTATACATAAGATGCCCCCCGAAATCCAAACCAAAAAGCTGTAGAGATACCGCAACCGAACTAATTTTCGCTAAAAATACATTCTTTGCCCAATCAAAGGTCAAGGAAGCTTATTTTCTTAATTTTGACAATCAAATTCCAAGCATGAGAAAAATACAGATGGTCGACCTCAAAGGCCAGTACGAAGGCATTAAAGAAGAAGTGAATTCTTCCATTGAGGAAGTATTGGATTCTTCGGCATTCATCAACGGACCCAAGGTCAAGGCCTTTCAAGAAAACTTGGAAAAATACTTGGATGTAAAGCACGTCATTCCTTGCGCCAACGGAACGGATGCCCTTCAAATATGCATGATGGGATTGGGCCTAAAACCAGGTGATGAGGTCATCACCGCAGATTTCACTTTCGCCGCTACGGTGGAAGTAATCGCACTATTAAACTTGACACCCGTTTTGGTCGATGTCGACCCAAACACTTTTAATATCGACCCGGTTGCCGTGGAAAAGGCAATTACACCCAACACCAAGGCCATTGTTCCGGTTCATCTGTTTGGGCAATGTGCCCCAATGGATGAATTGTTGGAGCTGGCGGAGAAGTATAACTTGTATCTTATAGAAGACAACGCCCAGGCCATTGGAGCGGTACATACTTTCAAGGACGGTCGCAAACAAAAGGCGGGTACTTTAGGTCACGTGGCCTCTACCTCATTTTTCCCATCAAAGAATTTAGGGTGCTATGGCGACGGGGGTGCTATTTTCACCAATGATGATGATTTAGCGCATACCATCCGGGGAATTGTTAACCATGGCATGTACAAGAGGTACCATCATGACGTGGTAGGAGTCAATTCCCGATTGGATTCCATTCAAGCTGCAGTTTTGAATGCCAAGTTGCCCAAGTTGGATGCCTATAATGCGAGTAGAAGAGATGCCGCCAGAAAATATTCAGCTGCTTTCAAAAACAATCAACATATTCTACTTCCAAAAACCGTAAACGGTTGTGAGGGGATTTGCGATACTTGCGATTGTCATGTTTTT
>JBCBCH010000538.1:0-1873 GCA_038530835.1 Bacteroidota bacterium
CATCACAGTATAGTGCAATACCGGCACTGTCATACCCCCGATATTCCAAACGTTGAAGTCACTTAATAATGATTGGATAGGCTTCACGACCGCCGATATACCCAACAATTCCACACATAAATTTTGATTTTGATTGTTCGTTTCCTTAGTGCAAAGGTAATAGGGTAGTTTTATCTAAAAACTCCACTAAGTTCTTTAACGTAAAAAATCTATAAAAGGTATGTTAGTTGGACTCGGTGTAGAAAATTTCGAGCTTGAGCTTTTGGCTCTCCTCTGAAGCAGTAACGTTGCTTCCTATCAAAACAGTCCCCAAAGGATTCACATTGCTCATAATCGGCAAGTCTATCTCGGGCTCCACAGTGCCAACTGCCTTTGCTTCAGCGATTATGGAAATGTTTGAGGTCAATGAAAGGCCTAGCCTGGCATTTACCGAATCCCTTAAAACAATATTGTTCAAATGGTCAGTGATTCGTACGGTATATTTTAGCCCTAAATCACCTTCCTTTTCAAGTATGCCATCATAACTCAGAAAAAGATCTAACGGTTCTTCACTATCACTGATTTCGTTTGCGGAATTGTATAACGGCCTATTGGTTTCGGCATTATAGAGATACAACCTTGGGGGTTCAATTACATTACCACCCGCCGCCAACAAAGCATCCCGGTCCACATAAAACACCAAATTGGCTTCGTTGATAATCCAATTGTTGGCCCGAATTTCTTCTATAAAACTACGCCCTCTTGTTTCGGTATCTTCTTCTTCCGAAAACAGCAACACTTCAGAAACGGCCCCAGCACCTCCTTTTAAAAAGATACGGGAAGCATTCTCGCCTGTGTCCAATTGACTTGTGATGTCAGCCGGAAAGGCATCACTGGTATACGTGTTTACGGCATTTCCAATTGAATTTCCACTTACAATATGAAATAGGCGAAGGGTAAAACTACTCTCTACGGTTTCCACTTCTTGCGTTGTAGTGATGTAGTCTTGATAGCTATACTCGACAGAAATATTGGCCTGTGTCAAATCCAATAAAAACATGATTTCAGTATCCGGAATGGAAATTTGCAAACCACGGATGAAATTGCTGAAATTGGACTGGCTCAAAACTTCGGACTGTCCTTCTTTATCGATAAGGTTGGTTTGAAAGAAATCCCTGTCCAGCTCCACCCGAATACCTGGAATCAATCTTGAACTTACTTCCTGCGTTTCATCTATAGCCGTATCTGGGTCATCTTCATCAGCCGTGAAGAAAAGGTATTCTTCATTGCTGATTTCAAACGTTCCATCAAAAAGCGTTTCTCCCTCAAAAGCAGAAAAATCTTGGTTTGAGAAGTACTGTTGCGATTCCCTAAAATCAGTGTCAGGGTCTAAATCCCTCAAAAAGAAGTTAGAAGTAGTGACCTTTAGATTGATAGGACCTTGTTGTGGTTCCCTTTGATCATAGATACTATCCAAAGCAAAACTGCGTGGGAAAATATTTGGAACGAAATCGTCTCCTGTACCATCTTCGTTTGGGTCCAAGGGGTCAGACCCAATGATTCTTTCATCATTATCAAACACTCCATCACCATCGGAATCCGAATTAGGGTCATCATCATCCAAATCAAATCCCGCTTCTACACCATCACCATCGTTGTCTCGAGCGGAAGAAGGCGGTAGTTGATACGGAATGTATAAAAAAACCCTCTCTACTGTTTCATTTTCTTGGATGGTGTTAGGGTCTTCGTCGCCATCCCCTCCATCCTCTTGGGTTTGTGTTAATTGACCAAAGGTTGGATTGCCAGCTGCGCCCTGAAAAGCTACTTGAGTAACAATACGAGCGGTTCTCCGTCCGTAAATCGGGTCATTGAAGGTTCCCAATTGATAAAGAGG
>JBCBCH010000539.1:0-1870 GCA_038530835.1 Bacteroidota bacterium
AGACGGCTTTGGGGATAATCCACTTTTTCATTGTTTTGTGGCCGAAAAAGGGAACAAAATCGTCGGGATTGCACCAACCCGCTTACTTGGTCCATATCATCAATTTTAGCCTCTCGAATCTCAAAATCCATATTGTTACAAATAAAACTCAAAGTTATAAATTTCTATTATTAAGATTTGGCGAAAACGATGTAGTATCACAAAATACCCGATATTTGCGGTGTTATAAAACACCTACCCATGTTTGACAAACAACACCGTACCCTAGGTGAATTCATCATTGCCAATCAAAGCACATTTCAATACACTTCTGGAGAACTTTCAAGACTGCTCAATGGCATTCGCCTGGCTGCAAAAGTGGTTAATCATGAAGTCAATAAAGCAGGTTTGGTGGATATTATCGGGGCTGCAGGCGACACGAACATTCAAGGCGAAAACCAGCAAAAGTTGGACGTGTTGGCCAATGAAAAGTTCATTCAAACTTTAAAGAACCGGGAGATTGTTTGCGGTATTGCTTCGGAAGAAGAAGATGACTTTATTGCCATCAATAGTTTTGATGAAAAACACCAAAACAAATACATCGTATTGATTGATCCGTTGGATGGGTCTTCCAATATAGATGTGAACGTCTCCGTGGGAACCATTTTTTCGATTTATCGAAGGGTGACCCCAGTGGGCACCCCGGTAACCCTTGAAGATTTTTTACAACCCGGCCGCAATCAGATTGCTGCAGGTTATGTCATTTATGGAACCTCCACAATGTTAGTCTATACCACAGGACATGGGGTAAATGGATTCACTTTGAATCCTGCTTTGGGTACCTTTTATCTGTCCCATCCGCAAATGCAGTTTCCTGAAACTGGTAAGATTTATTCCGTGAACGAAGGAAACTACATTCACTTTCCACAAGGAGTCAAAGATTACATCAAATATTGCCAAATGGAAGAAGGCGACCGCCCCTACACCTCTAGGTATATTGGTTCTTTGGTATCTGACTTTCACCGAAACATGATTAAGGGTGGCATTTATTTGTACCCCAAAAGCAGTAAGGCCTCTAACGGAAAGCTGCGTTTATTGTACGAGTGTAATCCTATGGCATTCTTGGCGGAGCAAGCGAATGGCAAGGCAAGCGACGGGTTTATGCCCATAATGGACATCCAACCGGATGAATTGCATCAAAGGGTTCCGTTTTTCTGCGGAAGTAGAAAGATGGTAGAAAAAGCAGAGGAGTTTATGGCTTCCCAGGCCTAGCGGTCCAAAAGATATTGAAAGGCTTCAAAATCAATCTTTCCGTGAAAAATGTCGTAAGACTTTTGAATTAATGCTTTAGCGTCCTCGGGAGAATAGCCCAAGCCTATGGCGTATCTTTCTATTAAATTCATCTGCTCTTCTTCGACAATCTGATCGGCAAAAACTACTTTAAAGAAATCAAACAGTCGCATCAACCGTTTTTCAGAGCTATGTGGAGTCTCAATAGGGTATTTGTTCTCCTTTTTCATTACCTCTTTATACTCCGCTTCTGAGATATTGAGTTTAAAAGCGAACTTATCCAAAATCGCTTTTTCCTTTTCATTAATCTCACCATCTGCAGTTGCCAAAGTGGCTAAAGTGGCAAAGTGTGCCAAGTTTTTTCTCTTCTCACCGTGCTCGTATAAATCTAAAATAGGCATGTACACTAATTTGAAGGCAAATATAATTTTTGCAATAGATTCCTTTGTTGGTGAATTGGAGCAGTGGAATTTTCATAGCGCCTTGAAAATACGAATTTCTTTAGTGGAAATTGCCTTTGGTTTCTTTTGCAAAAATTATATTTGCCTTCAAATTAGTGTACATGCCAAGTTTTTTCTCTTCTCACCGTGCTCGTATAAAT
>JBCBCH010000540.1:0-1864 GCA_038530835.1 Bacteroidota bacterium
AAAAATGAGGCTGCCGACATCCAATCTGCTGCGGTAGCCAAACCATTCGCCAAGGGAGAAACGCCTCCACCAGCAACATAAAACTCTTTGGTAGAGGATGCTCTAGACCAAATCGCAATTCCAATATACAGGGCAAACGTGATGCCCACTATGATAAATGTCCAAGTTTGAATTCCCATTTTCTTCCGTTTTATTCGTGAACGTTATACTTTTTATCCAATTTGTTCATAAGCCTCACGTATACGAAAATGAGGACAACAAAAACATAGATTGAGCCTTGTTGCGCAAACCAAAAGCCGAGCTTGAAACCGCCAACCCGGATTTCGTTCAAGACATCGACGAGCAGTATTCCGAACCCATAGGAAACCACAAACCAAATGGAGAGCAGAATCGCCACGTATCGGAGATTCTCTTTCCAGTATTTTTTTCTTTCTTCCGCGTTCATATTTAGTTGTTTAGAATGTTATTATAAATAAATCATGGCTTGCACCGTGATAAGTCCGTTTCGGTCGGCATCCCCAAATTTTGAGCTGGTATACTCAATGCTAAGTTTGGAATGGTGACCTGTAAAATAGATGTTGCCTCCTACTCCCAATCGATTGGCATTGTCGTCAATAGCGTCTATACTTCTGTGGTTGTAAGAAAGATAAGGCTGAAAGCGGGTCTTATCCATGGTTCCAGGAAGCAAATACCCAACATGGCCGTAAAACATGCTTTCCGTAGCATAGGTAGTGCCCAAGGTATAATTTCGTCCGTAGTCGCTATTTTGATATTTGGCATAAGCGGTAATCGCAGAACCATCTTCCCCTAAAGGTGCATCATAAAACGAGTCAATGGCAAAGATGGTCACATCCTCTCCGGATAAAACCCCATCTCCGTCGGCTACGACCGAACCGCTAGGGTGTACAAAGAATCCTGCACCAACATTGAAAACCTTTTTGGTACCGATATACGTTCCCACTTTATAGGGCAACAAGGTGGACTCTTGGTCTAAAAAATTATAGTCTAAATAACCCGCAAAAGTTTTTCCGGCGTCACGAGAGCCCAACAATCTACGACCTGCGTATACCGCTGCCCCGTTCGCCTCAGGTTCTACGGTTTCTTGCAAGTTGCTGGTTACCGCCTCATTGAAAGAAAGACGGTATTGGAGCTTTCCTAGATTTCCTTTCACATACACGCCAAGGTGTCTCGCGAATTGGTCGGAAAGTCCAATGGTCGCCCAAGACTGCCGGTTGTTGTCCAAAGTCAACATGTTCAACGTACTTTGGTTGTTCAGGCGGGAGATGCCATTCCAATAATGCAGGCCAGCGCCCACATAGGTGGATTTGGCCACTTTGTACTCTCCCCAAAAATCGTGGAAAAACAGTTGGGAAGATTCGCCTTTTCCCGTTGGACTCAAGTTGTTTCCGTTTAAACTGTTTAACCCCAAGTGTGTTAGAATGAGAAATTTATCATTCAACTGGGTAAAGGTTAGAAAACGAGCGCGACGTACGCTCATGTTCAGTTTGCTCACATCTTCTGGAGCATCGTCATTGTACTGCGCCCAAAATTGTCCCCAAGAAATGACCCTCAAATATTTAGAGCCATCCTCATCGAACTTGATTTTGTACCCCCCAGAGTATTCTGCGGAGCCTTGCGCATGTGTCACAAAAGTGGCCAGAAGAAAAAGAAGGCCACAAAGAATTTTCGAATTGTGTTTCATGGGTCAAGTTGTTTGAAGTTTCACTTAATCTGACCGCACGAACTTCACAAAAAAAGGTTCTGATATGAAAAAGAGTATACTTAATTGTTTATTTGGTATAGTTAGTCTCTGAAACGTTCCCACTTGATGAGCATGAACTTATCCCCCAGCTCTGTCAATATT
>JBCBCH010000541.1:0-1863 GCA_038530835.1 Bacteroidota bacterium
ATGACCGGATGGCGAATCGGCTATATTGGTGCCCCGGAATGGATTGCCAAAGGCTGTACCAAACTACAAGGCCAAGTAACCAGTGGTGCCAATGCCATTGCACAACGGGCCGTAATTGCTGCTCTAGAAGCTCCGAAGAGCAAAATCCAATACATGATTGATGAATTTCAGCAACGTAGGGAATTGGTTTTGCAACTCTTGGGCGAGATAGAAGGGTTCAAGTTAAATGTCCCCGAGGGGGCCTTTTATGTCTTCCCTGACATTTCTGATTTTTTTGGAAAGACGCTTCGCGGCGTGACCATCAACAATGCGTCAGATTTTGCACTGTACCTTTTGGAACATGCCAATGTAGCTACCGTAACAGGAGAGGCCTTCGGTAATCCGGATTGTATTCGCATATCCTATGCTGCGTCTGAAGAATCCTTACGTGAAGCCATTTCAAGAATTTCAGCAGCGCTATCGTAAAAAGAACATTTCTTAAAATAAGTATTCAATCCTCTATCAATGAATAGGGGATTTTTTTATCGTTTTCTCCAGAAATACGGAGTAAGGATAATCAGGACGGTAAACAATTCCAATCGACCCAACAACATCAAAAACCCACACCACCATTTTCCCGCATTGGGTAGGCTATTGTAGTTACTTACTGGATTCAAACTCCCTAAGGCAGGGCCTACATTACCAAGGGAAGAGGCGGCTCCTCCAATGGCAGAAACGAAATCCAATCCCAAAAAGCCAAGAACCAAGGAGCCAATAATGAACAGCAGCATGTACAAGACAAAAAAGCCAATAATATTGTACACGATATGCTCCGTAACGGTTTTTTCATTGTATCGAACGGGAATGATCGCGCTTGCGTGAAGCGTTCGTTTGAACTCCAATAATCCGTTTTTGATAATCAGCAAATGCCGCATCACCTTGATACCCCCGGCGGTTGAGCCCGCTGAACCACCCAAGAACATCAAACCGAAAAAGAAAACCGTAAGAAAAGGGGTCCATGCGGTAAAATCTGCCGTAACAAAACCCGTAGTGGTCACTACGGCAATCACTTGAAACAAGGCATGGCGAAATGCACTTTCACCGGCACCCCAAACCATGGGATGATAGGTAGAGATAACCACATCAGCCTTTAAATAAATCACCAAAGCTACTATTAGGGTGAAAACACAAATAAATCCAACATAATATCGAAACTCCTCATCTCTAAGAATACGCTGTACCTTACCAGTGAAGGCGAAATAGCTCAATACAAAGTTTGACCCTGCCAAAAACATGAACACCATCACTATATATTGAATGATAGGTTTGTGGTTCCAATAGGCCAAACTGAGGTTTTTAGTGGAAAAACCTCCAGTGGAAAGGGTTGCCAAACTATGGTTCAAAGCATCAAAAAAAGACATGCCCGCTACGCTGAGTAACAAGGTTTCTGCAAGTGTGTATCCCACATAAATCAACCATAAACGCTTGGCGGTGTCTGTAATTCTGGGGTGCAACTTATCTCCACCAGGCCCGGGTGCTTCGGCAGCAAACAATTGCATTCCTCCAATACCCAACAGCGGTAAGATGGCGATAGCCAATACGATAATTCCCATACCGCCAATCCAATGGGTCAAGCTGCGCCAGAGTAGAATGCCTTTGGGCAAGACCTCAATATCATCAAGAATGGAAGCTCCTGTTGTGGTATACCCTGAAATAGTTTCAAAAAAAGCGTTCGTCACCGTAGGAATTGCTCCAGAAAACAAATAGGGCAAAGCACCCGAAATGGACATGACTATCCAACCAAAGGCAACGACGATATACCCCTCCTTTCGTTTGACTTCTTTTTTGTGGCCCCTTGTATAAAACATCGCCATCACCCCAAAC
>JBCBCH010000542.1:0-1862 GCA_038530835.1 Bacteroidota bacterium
TTTCATAAAGAAACTAATATTAGTTTATATTGGAAACCTATAATGGATACAAGTACAAAAGATGTGGTAACGGAAAAGTAACCTATGGCTAGAAAATATATTGAAAATCCAAACGCCTGCACTTTGGTGCACACCATGAACGTCGTGGGCAACAAATGGAAACCGATAATTTTATATCTACTGTCCAATGGTCCTTTGCGTTTTGGAAAGCTTAACCTTTTGATGCCTGGAATTTCAAAAAAGGTTTTGACCAATCAACTAAAGGAATTGGAGCAAGATGGACTTTTATGGCGAGAGGCTTTTCCAGAAATCCCACCAAGAGTAGAGTATTCCTTGACTCAAAAAGCCCAAGGACTATTACCCATTTTAAAACAGCTCAGCGAATGGGCCGTGGAGACCTATCCCGATATCAAATTTGAAGATTGTAAGATTATCATCTGACCCAAATGTTTTTGTAATTTTCGAAAACGAATCAAGTCTCAAAAGGTGACACATGAATTTCCCGAAGGAATTACTGTTCTTTTTTAGTGCATTGGGGGTATTCAATGCCTTGTTGATTTGTTTCTATTTTTTCTTTATCAAAAAGGAGAAGAACCGTTCTGATATTTGGTTCGGGGTATTGTTGCTCATGCTTGCCATGCGTGTGGGCAAGTCGGTTTTCTATTATTTCAATCGAGATTTGGCGCAAGGATTCATCCGTGCAGGCTTGTATGCCTGCATTCTTATTGGTCCATCCCTTTACTTTTATTTTCGCTCTATAGTCTTTCCACAGTTAAAGCAACGTTTTTGGCCATTGCATTTTGCGTTATTGCTAGGGGTCTCTTTTTGGGTGGGATATCGTTTTCCCAACACTCACAATCCTTTGGTTTTTGGTTTCTATTGGATGCGGATTATCTATGCGATTTGGTTTGTTTATATCCTTGCGGCAGGCTGGACCATTAGGGCAAGCTTTCGCAAAATATTCCAAAAGGATGAAAAACACTCCGCCTTGGATTTTTGGGTGATAAGTATTTTTTTAGGAAACCTCATTATTTGGCTGGCGTACTATTTGGTCGGATACATCTCTTACATTGTGGGTGCCTTGTCGTTTTCCTTTATCTTTTTGTGTTAACTTTTTCAGGATTTCCTCGTTCAAAAGCGGTTCAGTTCTACCCTCTTCGATAAAATCGTAATAACTCCATAATCCCGATTGGTGTGTCAACAAATGTCGCATGTTGATATGGTCGCCATACCCTGGAAAATCTGGAAAAACCTCAGCGAGTTTGGTTTCATAGGTCAACTTGCCTTGCTGCACCAAAATCATGAGGGCCATTGCCGAAAATTGCTTTGAGAGCGAGTTGATTTTAAAGAGGGTACTGTCTGAAACCCTCAAATTGGCGTCAATATTGGCCAATCCAAAGTGGTTCGAGTAAATGACCTTGCCATTTTTAATGACCATCACACTTTCTCCCGGAAGATTTGCATTGCTGCCGTTGAACAAATACTCCAAAAATTGTTCGTCCTCCATTTTGAGGAGCGTACCCTCTTGTTCTGTGGATGGATTCGTATTCTTGCATTGGACCAAAAAGGTGGCCAATAACAACATACAAAGGGTGCGCATGAATCTCAAGGCTTAGGATAGTTCACAAAAGTGAATGACTTGTGGATGATTTTCCAACGACCTCCAACCTTCAACAGCATCATATAATCCGTATAAATCCGTTTGGGGCCTGGCATCAAGATTTCTATTTTGGCAACGGCAGCGTCGTTTTCGTAATCAATGGAAACGATACGGCCAATGCGATTGCTTTTTCTTCCTGGTGTAATGCCTTTTATATAATTCTGACCGTTCCATGCGCGTAAGGTGTCATTATTTATGGAAT
>JBCBCH010000543.1:0-1850 GCA_038530835.1 Bacteroidota bacterium
CTCCTTTAATTGTTTAGATAATCAACGCTTTAAGGCACAGGTTTCTTTGTTATAAAATTTGGAGTCCATGAAATTAAGGCGAGCAAAACAGGGTTTTGCGCTGCAAGTCCCAAATCCTTACCCTTAAACTTTGCGCACGGATCCTGTTCGATTTTTGTAGTGCTCCGACAGATAAGCGTTAAGCAAAAATCGGATAGGGCGCACCTACTCATTGCTGCTATCAATAATCATTCACCTGAAATGATTTTACTTGCCTTTCTCTTATACCTTGCAAGTTCACTTCTGGAAATCTCAAGTTTTAGGTAAGGCTTGCCAAAACTGCTCTTCACCAAACGTGCTTTGCCCAATACATCCTGAAAATCTTGGGACAGTCCTCTAATTTCATCTTGTAAACGTTCATACCGAATTTTGGGCACGGTAGTTTCCATTTCCTTTTGAGGAGGTTTTGGTTTTTGTATAAACTTCTTTTCCCTTCTTACCGGTTCTTGCTGTTTGAGGTTTTCACCAAAAAGGGAAAGCAACATGATATTACTAGGCTTGGTCTGGGTGACTTCAATATCTCTAAGAATGGCAATATTGGCCTCGGTTCGTTTTCGGTTCTTTCGGATTTCCTCCAAGATACTATCCACAAAACGGTCATTGGGCTTAAAGCCATGCCATTCAAAAAAATCAATCATTTTCTCCAAGGCTTCGGATTGCGAACCTGCTATCTTTTTAGCGAATGAACGGAACCGTTTTACTACAGATGCTTTTAAGTTCAAAGCCAAGTATTTGTACTCATATTTCCCTTTTACAACCATTTTTCAACAAACTTTTTATGTGTTTATAAGGCGTTTAGAATGTTTTTCAACAAACTCTGGATTTGACTCCAACTCAAAAACCCTAAATAACTAGCTTAAAATCAATTATTTGCGAAGCAAATCGCCAACGTAACGTCGCTTTAGCGCGTTACCCTCTCGCGATTCCTCTTCCCCACGAGTGGGGACTTCGAAATACCATTACTTTTAAGGTAATGGCCTTTGATTCAAATTGTTCGGATTTTTTTGGATTTTAAGAAGTCTTATCGTTACTTTTTGAGGATATGATAATGGGAAGAATCGTTGCCAAAAAAGTTTTAAGGACGCAATTTGCGTCCTTAGAAATAAGGCAAAATCAATCTTGGTTTGGAATTTCTTCTTTTCGTTTTTGGGCTTCCTGTTCTTCCAATTGCGCTTTCAATACTGCCATTTCATCCGCTATTTTACTGTCCAATACCTTGGCATAAATCTGAGTAGTTTTTAAAGAACGATGGCCCAACATTTTACTCACGGTGGAAATGGAAACCCCTTTGGACAAAGTGACCGTTGTCGCAAAAGTATGTCGTGCTAAATGGGTGGTCAGGTTCTTATTGATGCCACAGACATCAGCAATCTCTTTTAAATAGGCATTGGATTTCTGATTGGTCAATACGGGCAAGACCCCCTTGCCATCCAACACATACGGATGTTCGCTATATTTTTCAATAATGGCTTCGGCTGGAGGGAGCAGGGGAATGCTGCTAATGGCTTTGGTTTTCTTTCGTGCCATCTTGATCCATCGGTAGCCATCAACACCGATGATAATATCTTCCTGTCGCAACTGTTTTACATCGGCATAGGCCAAACCCGTATAGCAACAGAACACAAAAATATCCCTAACTAAATCCAGACGTGGCAAAAAAGACCTTTTCTCACGTAGTGTGTCCAATTCAGCTTGAGTGAGATATTGTTTCTCTTTTGATTTCCATGAAGCCTTCCAATGAAAGAAGGGGTCTTTGGTAATCCATTCATTGGCCAAGGCAATCCGTATAATCTTTTTGAAATTTACGATGT
>JBCBCH010000544.1:0-1849 GCA_038530835.1 Bacteroidota bacterium
TGCATTAAAGGGCTTATGAAAGGTTCCCAAATCCAAGCCCACAATGGAAATCACCGCGACATCGTGGGTCACGGTTATTTGATTGACATCCTTGGCATTATAATCGGTTTCGAACTCTGTATCCAGCAAGCGTTTGGCTCGCTTAGCTTTTTTGGCATCAACGATGAGCCCAATTCCTCTTTCGGAAGAACCTTGTGAAATAATCCCAACATTAATGTTGTTTCGTCCCAGAACCCCAAAGATTCGAGCGTCGATACCTACTTTTCCCAAGAGGCCACGCCCCTCCAAGTTAATAAGGGCCACATCATCCAAAACGGATAAGGAACGAATACCCCCTTTTTCCGTTTTAGGTCCAATCAAAGTACCTTCACTTTTTACGTTGAAGGTATTTTTGATGCGCAACGGAATATTTTTTTCAATAAGGGGAATAATAGTTTTGGCATGCAAGATTGTGGCACCAAAATTGGCTAGCTCATTGGCTTCTTCGTAAGAAATGACATCGATTAGTTTCGCATCAGGAACGAAATCGGGGTTCGCCGTGAAAATTCCGTCTACGTGCGTGTAGTTCACCAACTCTTTGGCATCTAAAAAATTAGCTAAAAGCGCTGCCGAATAGTTCGTACCATTCCTACCTAAAGTAGTAGTTTCTCCTGCTTCATTTGAAGCAATAAAACCAGTCACAATAGGAATAACGGAATCATCCAAATCATGGAAATAACGAATGATATTTTCTTTGGAAAGAGGCTCATCTACCTCAGCATTGGTAAAACCATCATCCGTCTTAATC
The DNA here is from genome assembly GCA_038530835.1 of Bacteroidota bacterium. Lineage (GTDB taxonomy): Bacteria > Bacteroidota > Bacteroidia > Flavobacteriales > Flavobacteriaceae > Flagellimonas. Next base: position 788 of record JBCBCH010000544.1, read on the forward strand.
AAGGTTCTGGAGTCCACCCACTGTGCCGCGACTCCCGATTTTTGTAGTAATTCCGTGACCACTTTGGCCGAAATCAATTCTCCAAAAGACAATAGCTCATCTTTGATTTTCCCACTGTAATCTCCTGTGAGGAAAACCCCTTGAAGCAATTGTTCAATTCGCTTTACTTCCTCTTCTATACCAATTCCAAAACCATTTTCTTGGTAAGTAACGAACTTTTGCAACGCTTCGTCAAAAGGTTTGCCATCGGCGGCCAATTCCAACAAGGATTCCAATTCATCTGTAGCTTTTCCTCGTGCGGAGAGCACCACCACAAAACGTTCTTTATTAGCAACTCCATCCTGAATGATTTTTAGTACTTGGTTTAACCCCTCGCCGTTTGCCAGGGATTTTCCACCAAACTTCAACACCTTGCGATGGGTAACTATTCCGTTCTGTGAAAATATGGGTCTCAACAACTTCTCCAACTGCTTGAATTCAATCAGAAAAGCATCATGACCATGAACGGACTGAATCTCACCGTAAGTAACATTGGAATTACCTTGTGCAAATCTTCTATACGTTTCTTTGTTTTCTTCGGCGGTAAAAAACAGGTCCGAATTCACACCAACAATATGGATTTGGGTATCACTTTTCGCCAATTGTTCAAATCCTGTTTCACCATTTCTGGTAACATCAATGGTTTTGAGCAATTGATTCATGAGCTTGTATGCAGAGAGTTGAAAGCGCTCTTGGAGTTTCTTTCCGTGATGCATCAACCAACTTTCTACATTGAAAACCTGGAGCTCCTCATTTGTGCTGCGTTGAAAACGGGCCTTAAACGATTCTGGAGTACGATAACAAAGCATGGCATGCATGCGGGCATCGTGTACGGGCTCTTTCGAGTTTATCAAGATTTGCTCTTGGATTTGACAGTTGGCAATCAACCAATCGGTAGATTTCCAATCGGACGCAACCGGAATCAAGTGTTTGGTGATTTTTGGGTTCAATACAGCCATTTCCCAGGCCAATCCGCCCCCCAACGAGCCTCCAATGATAGCATGCAAAATTGGTATTTCGAGC
>JBCBCH010000545.1:0-1848 GCA_038530835.1 Bacteroidota bacterium
CGACGATTGACGAAGAAGCAATCAAAAGTAAAATCCAACAGAACTTTTTCATAAGAGATAAATTATTGATAGGCAGTTTTAATGAAAGGTTTCAAAAGTTATTTAAAAATAGTACTCAAATCGCATCTTTGAGAATAAAAATAACCAATGCCGTACCCATAACGCTAAAGAAAATCACACTTTGCCAAAAATACACTCGGTCTCCAGTCAGTTTCCATTTGCGTGGGCTCGATTCTTTTTTGATATACCCTTTAAAGATGTCATAAAATAGAAAAGTAAGCCCTGCGAAAAGGGCTACAACCAAGATGAGCATTGCAATATTTTCCATAACTGAGGATTTTAGAAACAATAGGCAAACACCTATGCAATAAGATACACAATTTGAAACAAAGCTATACCCAAAGGGTCATTTCGATGGTTTGGTCCAGCACCAATTGGGCTTTTTTTCGGATTTCGGCCTTCACCGGGAGAATATAAAGGAGTGCTGAATTTCAATCCTTTCGTGTGCCTTTCATCTCTTGTCCAGCTTGATAGAGGATAAACGAATCAAAACTACCCGATTCGTTTGCCATGAATTCTATTTGTGCATCTATTTGCTTTGAGAAAAACTTGGTTTCGGTTTCGGCAAAGATTTCCATTTTACCTTGTCCGGTGGCTTGCGAAATAAATTTGCCGTCCTCAAGGGTAAAGACGATATCGAAGTTGGGAAAGAGGTTGAACGTACCAGTGTATTGTTGTAAAACGTCTTCGCTTAGGGTGATTTCTTCGCGGGTTGGGATAGCCTTATCTGTTTTATACCCTTCGGTCTTTTCTATGCGGTTTTCAAAGAAGGTTTTTATTTTTCCATCTTTTTCTTCGAAACGAAAATTGGCAAAGCTGTCCTCAAAAACGAAGGTATTCTCCGAAATTGGGAAAATCTTGAATTTTCCACCACCCGTACGCTGACTAAACAGTTGATTGTCCTCAAGGGTGATAATTCGGGTGGATTCATCCTCAAAATCATAAACACCAACCAATTTTTCTAGTGATTTTGTGTCCAAAGCAATGCTTTTGCTCTCGTCAGGAAACGGTTTGCCCAAGGCCAGAGCTGCCATTTTTGTAGATACGTTGCCTGGGGGGTTACAGTCGCAGTTTGAAAACACGGCTACGAATACGTCTTCTTCCGGAAGGTAAATGCCATTGGTTACGTACCCAAAAATTCCACCACCGTGCTCAATGGTTTGACTTCCATTGATTTCATTGATTCCCCAGCCATAACCGTAGTTGATTTTTTTGCCGTTGTTCAAGGTATAGTTGGTAAAAGCCAAATCTGTAGATTCCCTAGAAATCAATTTGTGGGCCCGGATTGCCCGGTTCCATTTGTATAAATCCTCAACGGTTGACATCAAAGAGCCGGCAGCGTAGGGCTGGGTCATGCTTAAGAATTCTGCATTGATGAGTTTCTCTTGCGATTGGTAGCCATTTGCTCGCTTTTTGATAATCTCCCCTTTGTGTCCGTAGTACGAATTGTCCATACCCAAAGGTTTGAAAATGTTGTTCTCCACAAAATCTTCGTACGTCTGTCCGGATACCTTTTCTATAATGTAACCGAGGATAAAATAACCGGAGTTATTGTAGCGGTATTCCTCACCTGGGGCGAAATCTATGGGTTCATCCTTAAAAAAGTCGATAAGTCCCAAAGGTTCAAAATCTTCTCGCCATCTTCCGACCCATTTTTCCATTCCGGTATAACTTTTAATGCCAGAAGTATGCGTCAATAAGTGGTGTATGGTGATGGAATGTCCATGGGTGGGATAATCCTCCAAATATTTTGTGATATCATCTTGAAGACTAAGTTTCCCTTGCTCC
>JBCBCH010000546.1:0-1847 GCA_038530835.1 Bacteroidota bacterium
ACCAAGGATGCCTTTAATTCGGCAGTAATCGCCAGTGCTGAACAGATACCCAATACCTGAATGGTGATAGGATTGTTGTCCGCTAATGGGTCTAGTATAAGATTTGCGTCTTTTTTTGAAAGTAATGCCATTTCTTAATTGTTTCTAATGGTTTCCAAAAATGGTCTATAAGCTTTAAGGGTCTCCTTAATCATAGCCGACACGCCATTACCTGTAATGGTTGCGCCTGCTATAGCATCCACTTCGTTGTCTTCTTTATCGTTGTTTAGAGGGTCGTTGTTGGTTTTGGAAACGGTAATACCGCTATAGCTTCCGCCTTCCAACAAAGATTCTCCGGTAAAATCATCCATGAAGAACCGCAACTTAATATTGGCTCCGAGACCGGCTGTTTCCCCCTTGTGGTCAAAATAAACGCCTTGTACTACCATATCCTTATCCACGGCCATGAAGCCCCATATCGCATCCCATAGTCCTTTTCCATACATGGGCAGTACGTAAACTTCTTCACCATCTTTCTCTCCCATGAAGATGGGTAGACGAGCCTCTCCACCTTCCTTCATAACTTTGAGTTCTTTCTTCAAGTCGATAAGGTACGCTTGGTCATCCGTTTTCAATTCACCATTAACCCAAACATATTGTTCTTTGACTTGGTCTTTAAACTGTTTTTCGACAACGGTCGTTGGAATAAAATTCACACCACTATCAGGGGTGTTTTCATTCACACCCATGGCGTAAAGGATATTCTGTTGCTTTTCAAAGCGCTCGTTCTCTTTGATTTTGGTACTAAGCCCTGAGGCCAAAAAGGCCAATAGAGAACCCACGACAATCACCATGATGATGGCGAAAATGACGGTATAACTGTTTTTTTCGGTATTGATTGCCATGTTTATGCAGTTTCTACTTTTAGTTCTTCCGCTTGGCCTTCAGAAGGTTTCGGTAAGATGGTGGCGTTCTTTAATCGTTTCATTCTTTTTCTGACGTTGCCGCGCACTACGTAATGATCAATAGTTGGTGCAAAAACGTTCATTAAAAGAATTGCCAAAAATACTCCTTCAGGGTATCCTGGATTGAACACACGAATCATCACGGACAGGAATCCAATCAAGAAGCCGTAAATCCATTTTCCTTTATTGGTTTGCGAACCAGTCACTGGGTCGGTCGCCATGTAAACAATACCAAAAGCCAATCCACCTACAATGAGATGCTTCCAGTACTCAAATTCCATAAGCCCATAGAACTTGCTGTATTCGGGAATCCAACCTGCTTCTACCACACCATTGAAAATCAATCCCATGGCCAAGGCACCGGCAACGGCGCTCACCATGATTCTCCAACTGGCGATTTTGGTAAAAATCAGGAAAAGTGCGCCCAGCAATATCAAGAAGGCAGAAGTCTCACCGACAGAACCGGGAATAAATCCAAAGAACATATCAGACAAGGAATAACTGAATTCCGCCCCTTTGTTTTGGGCCAAATAGCCTAAGATGGTTTCACCAGAAATGGCATCTGCCGTACCAGCTCTTTGGACACCTTCATGCACCCAAACCTTGTCCCCACTCATCCACGTAGGGTATGCAAAGAATAAAAAGGCACGGATGGTCAGCGCCGGATTCAAAATGTTCATTCCTGTTCCTCCGAAAACCTCTTTCCCGATAACCACACCGAATGCAACGGCGATGGCCAACATCCAAAGGGGAGTATCCACAGGAACAATTAATGGTACTAACATTCCGGTAACCAAATACCCTTCTTCTACTTCATGGCCTTTTATTACGGCAAAAACAAATTCGATAGCCAAACCAACGCCATAACGGTGCTTCCACTAGTAATTGTGTCGTATGGCGTTG
>JBCBCH010000547.1:0-1832 GCA_038530835.1 Bacteroidota bacterium
TTGCTTGAGGACATCGATGATACGCTCTTTCGTATCCAATCGTTCCAAGCAACATGATTTCCAGAACATTGAAATCAAACAGAGCCATGGCAAGATAGTCTGTGTCAACAGGGTTTTCAGGCAAAAGATAAGTCCAAACTGAAAATGGGTTAGTTGTCAACCAACGCTCATAAATAGGGGATAAAATCATGGTCCCATAAGGGATTTGGACAATAAAAAAAGGTAAATTAAAGCCTGCTTTTACTCATACGGTAGTGACCTAAAAGCACAGGAACTACTGCCATTCAAGGGAAATGTCAAACCCAACAATTGAACTAAAGCAGAACAAAAGAACATTCAACAGTACATGGCTCAAAACGTTTAAAGGCTTTGAAGGATGTTCCGAAGCGGAAGCGGAAAACATCATCGGACAACTTCAAAAACTGGCGGAAATCGTTTGTGAGCATGTCCAAAAATCAGAAACATGAACCTAGAGGTATTCGGTCAATTTGCCAAAAAGGAAAAGGGAAGGATTATAGGAAAGAACAATACGGCCGTTATCTATACCCGTGTTTCCAGTAAGGAGCAATTTGATAATAATGCCAGTCTGACCACGCAACTCAAGTACTGCCAGGAATACGCCCTTCGAAAGGAATTGGAGGTCATCGAATATTTTGGAGGAACCTATGAGTCCGCCAAGAGCGATGAGCGAAGGGAGTTCCAACGGATGCTGAATTATGTAAAGCGGAGGAAGAACATCGGTTATATCATTGTTTATTCCTATGACAGGTTTTCCAGGACGGGCGCGAATGGGGCCTATATCAGCGAGCAGTTGAAAAAGCAGGGGGTCGCCGTTATCTCGGCCACACAGGAAATTGACGTGACCACAAGTGCTGGTACGTTCCAGGAAAACCTGTACCATATGTTCTCCCACTTCGACAACCAGGTCCGAAGGGACAAGTCCATTACGGGAATGCAAGAGAAGCTTAGAAGGGGATACTGGACGGGGGCCTATCCCTTTGGATATACCAATGCCAATCCGGGCAAGGGAAAGACATCAAATTTTGTGGTGAACAAAGAAGGGAGATTGTTGAAGCAGGCCTTTCTATGGAAGGCCAATTCAAATATGTCCCATGTCGAGATAGCGGAACGTTTAAAAGAAAAAGGCTTGGATATCAGGGCAAAGAAACTGACCGACCTTTTTAGGAATCCCTTCTATTGTGGGCTTATAGTAAACAGTCTTATTCCTGGGGAGGTCGTACAAGGAAAGCATGAGGCCCTGATATCAAAAGATGTCTTTCTCAAAATCCACAATTTGCTCCATTCCGGTGAAACACCGAAAAAATATTCATTCGATGATGAAAACCTTCCCTTGAAGATGTTCGTGAAGTCCTCTATCTGCGGAACCCCATACACTGGATTTGTCGTAAAGGCCAAAGGGCTGTATTATTACAAGAACAGACGTAAGGGCAGCAAGGAGAACAGGAGTGCCAAAAAGCTCCATCAAGAGTTTTTGGACCTATTGGGTAATTATACTATCGCTGACAAAAAGTATATCGAACCCCTGGCAGAGATAATCCATGATACATTGATCGATAAGAACCAAGAAGCACTCCAAAATCAAAAGCGGATGATCGGCGAACTTAATAAGCTAAAGGAACAGATAGATACCTTGGAAAGACGATACGTCGTGCTGAACGAAATCACCCGGTCACAGTACGACCTTTTCATGCCCGAACTTAAAGCTAAACAAAGGGAATTGGAGGCAAGATTGGGCAACGAGGGAATAAATAGTTCAAACCTTAAAAAGTCGGTAAAATTGGCATTGGATTATGCCTGTAACTTACCGTCAT
>JBCBCH010000548.1:0-1828 GCA_038530835.1 Bacteroidota bacterium
GGGCTTAATCGCGCTGCTTCCAAAAGCGTGTTTAGCTGGTCTTCGGAGATTTTTTTGGAAGGGTCGAATTTTTTGGTGGCGTACCGCCACTGTAAGTCTTCTAGTATTGTACTCATTTTAAAATTTATCTAGTAATTCATTCAAGGTTTGTAATTCTTTTGTTGTGAGTTTGGAAACGGCCTGTCGCTCCGCTTTGTCCATAACTTTGTCCATTTCGGAAAGTACCTCCAAACCAAGGTCGGTAATCCCTATCTCCACCTTACGGCGGTTTTCGGCACATACACTGCGGTGCACATATCCCTTAAGCAATAGTTTGTCGACAAGACGGGTAGTATTGCTCATTTTAGTGACCATTCGTTCGTTAAGTGTTGATAGGTTGGCGGGCTTGCCATTTTGTCCGCGTAAAATGCGCAGAACGTTAAATTGCTGTACCGAAACTTCAAAGGGTTTGAGTACCGAGGCAATACCTTCTGCTACTCTGTGGTGCACCAAGGTCAAATGGATTAAGGTGCGTTTATGAGCAGGAATTTTTTTATTGGTTTTTATAATTTCCTCGACATTCATGTATTAACAAAATTTGTATATACAAATGTAAAAACATTTTTCGATGCTGCGAAAGCCAAAACGCGATAAAATTTTGTTAAATAAAAACGCATGCGTATTCCAATGCGTAATTTTAAAACAATACAGCGCAAGTATGAGATTGATTGTTAGTCTATTGGTAGTGGTTTTGATGGTTGCTTGTAAACCGTCTACTTCGAAGGAGGTAGCAGTTGATGCCCAAAAGGATAATCCAATAGAAGAACAAAGTTCGACGTCTGAATCCGAGACTCCCGTGAAGTTTCCTGTATATGATTTCGCTGCATTTGAGCCTTTGCTTAACAAAGAAGATGAAACCATACATATCATAAACTTTTGGGCCACTTGGTGTAAACCTTGTATTGCGGAACTACCTTATTTTGAGCGAATCAATTCCGAAATGAAGGACCAAAACGTTTCCGTTACTTTGGTAAGTCTGGATATGCCATCGATGTGGAAGTCAAGACTGGAACCCTTTGTCGAAAAAAAGCAGCTGCAATCCAAGGTGGTGATTTTGGATGACCCCAAACAAAATGACTGGATACCCAAAGTATCTGAAGATTGGCAAGGTGGGATACCGGCCACGTTGATTTATTCCAAAAGCAAACGAGCCTTTTTTGAAAGAGGCTTCACATATGAAGAACTTTTAAACGAAATACAACCCTTTTTACAATGAGAACTATGAAACTTTTTCAATTTTTAGGCGCTACCCTGTTTTTGTTGGTTTTTGCCTCCTTTACTTATGGTGATAAACCGGTCTCCGAAGGATACGGTATTGGTGATATGGCCGCGGACTTTTCCTTGAAGAATATTGATGGCACCATGGTTTCGCTTTCCGATTTTAAGGATGCCAAAGGATTTCTAATCATTTTCACATGCAACACTTGCCCCTATGCGGTGGCCTATGAAGACCGTATCATTGCGTTGGATGCCAAATACAAAGCGAAAGGTGTCCCCGTTATTGCCATCAATCCAAACAACCCAGCGGTAAAAGCAGGAGATAGTTTTGACAAAATGAAAGTACGTGCCAAAGAAAAAAGTTTCAGCTTTCCGTATTTGTTTGATGAAGGGCAGAAAGTCTATCCGCAATATGGGGCGACACGTACACCCCATGTCTATCTTCTCGAAAACACCACCAAAGGAAACGTAGTCAAATATATTGGTGCTATTGATGACAACTACCAAGATGCTTCCAAAGTAGAAGAGAAATACGTTGAAGACGCGGTAGATGCTATGCTTGCTGGGAAAG
>JBCBCH010000549.1:0-1816 GCA_038530835.1 Bacteroidota bacterium
GTCCTGCACTATGGTATTGGACTTTTCGGGAGCTTCTTTTTCACCAGTATCTTTTTTGGAATCCATACCACTCAGGCATCGGTTCTTGTTGACGCTACGGAAACCGGTGAATTATTGCCCTTGGTTGGAGCCGACTTTCGATTGGGGATGGATTCCAAAAAAGATACTGGTGAAAAAGAAGCTCCCGAAAAGTCCAATACCATAGTGCAGGACCTGACTTATGTGGCCATCCTAAAGGATGTTGGAGAGGCAAAACACAAAAAAGGATTGGTCAAGAAACCCAAAAACTACAACTCAGTAGACTATGCTTGCGCATGTAAACGGGAAGGAGGGGAAATGTTTGGTTCAGTAACTGACTGTGAGCAAATGTTGAACTATGGGAAGCTTCCAAACGGAAAATACATGATCAATTGGCCCAATTGCGGAAATGACTATTTCGTGGATTGGCCTAATATGAATAAAAAGGAACAAGAAGACGCCGTGCAAAGGGCAAAAGCCTTTACCAAAGGTTTTGTCTACTACATCCAAAATGAGTTGGGTTTCAAAAACCTAAGATTGGCCAACGAATTCCCAACGAAAGACAACTTTCCCATGATTCCATATCATCGAGAGGGGAGACGCGTAAAGGGAAAAGTTACTTTGACCGCAAATCATTTGGAAAGCCCTTATGACTTTAACCTATATAAAACAGGGATTGCGGTAGGCGATTATCCTATAGATCATCACCATGACAAGAACCCAGAGGCACCCGAAATTGACTTTATCAATATCAAAGTACCTAGTTATACAATACCTCTGGGGAGTTTGATTCCTGAAAAGGTTGAAAATTTTCTGGTAGCCGATAAAAACATCAGTGTATCCAATATTGTCAATGGCACTACTCGTTTGCAACCCGTTGTGCTTGGTATTGGGCAGGCCTCAGGGGCCATAGCTGCAGTAGCTATCAAAAACCAAACGAATACTTCCGAAGTATCCATAAGAAAGGTGCAACAGGCACTGCTAGAGCATAACGCCTACCTTATGCCCTTTGTAGACGTTACTCCTGCGGACAGAGCTTTTGGGGCTATACAGCGAATCGGTGCTTCGGGCATATTAAAAGGATTTGGTGTTCCTTATAAATGGGCCAATGAAACCTGGTTTTATCCTGAAAGGATGGTTTCGGAATTTGAATTGAAGATGGGACTACTTCGACTATATCCTGAACTAAAGGATAAACCTGCCTCAGGCAAAACAGTAACCCCTGCTTTTTTGATACACCTATTGGGCAAAATGGACAAGAACATCACTTCGGATGCTATACAAAAAGTATGGAAGTCCAATGGAATTGAAACTTCATTTTCACCCCACGTCAAACTTGATAGGCGTAACCTTAGCATACTACTTGACGAACTTTTGAATCCTTTTCAAAAAGAAGTGGATTTTGAGGGAAACTTTAAGTGAAAGCACCGTTGTCGAAAGTTCTTTCTCGATTTATCGCTGAGGTAAGAGCAGGGACCCATAGTAGGAAATAGGATTCCCTGCCCTCCATCTGAAATCGATTACATAAACAATGCCTTCAAGACATCTAGCTGTAAATTCTCCGCTTTTTTCCGGATGGGTGATTCCATCATGGTATTGAAATTCGTAGACAAAAACACAATGGAGTCCAACTCAGGCAAATAAAGCAAAACACATCCAGCTCCTATTCCTCCTCCTGAATGGCCCAAAGCGTAGGTCACGTCCAAGTCATAATACTGGATACCCATTCCGTAGCGTTTTGCACCATTATCGTCCAATACGAATTCTTGCATGAGTTCAAGGGTTTTTGGCTTCAGGA
>JBCBCH010000550.1:0-1814 GCA_038530835.1 Bacteroidota bacterium
TCATCCAAACCGGATAGTCCTACTCGAGGATTGTCAGACGGAATCTCATAGTTGCCATTGGGAAGCTCTGGATTACTTTCCACCGGATTGTTACCATCCAAATCAATGTCAATTCGGATAATACTACCAAAGATAGTTTCCAAATCTTGGGCATTCCCTTCCGGGTCACCACCACCACCGCCATCGCCAATAGAGGCATAGAGATATCCATCGGGGCCAAAAGCAATTTTTCCACCATTGTGATTGGATTCAGGTTGGTTCTTTTCAAAACTTGCTATCAGGGTTTCGGTGCTGGCATCGGCTTGGTTAGGATTGTCATTGTTTACCTGATATCGGGCAATATTGATGCGATAGTTGGAGGGCCTATCCGTAAAATAGACGTAGAAATAGCCATTTTGATTGAAATTGGGATGAAATGCGAGCCCCAGTAGCCCTATTTCCTGACCGTCACTATACACGATTCTGTCAGAAATATCCAAAAAAACAGATACACCACTCGGCTGAACGTCTGAAGTGTTGTCAAATACCTTGATGACACCTGATTGTTCTACAACAAACATGCGATTGGAACCATCCACTGACGGTTGAATTTCAATGGGAAAGGCAAAAGAAATATCCGGATACGCAGGGGCGTATTCTACCTGGGCATTGATTTTGAATCCCAAAAAGAGAAACAAGACAACGCAGCGTACTAGGTGAGGATGGTTCAGGGCGGCCATAGAAAAGTACTTATATTACTTACGGCCGCAAACCTTAGCTTGGACTTTAAAAAAGGTTGCCTTAACCTTATGAAAATGTGTTTTTTTCATCATCCTGTATCAATGCGTTCTCGAGGCTACGCAATGGTACAAAGATGAAGGCGTAACACCATCCTTTTTCGGTAAAGTGCAAGAATGTTATCCCTAGTGCTGTGAAGGTATTGAATACTAGCGCTCTACGACGATATTTTCCATCACGAGAACGTCCATTTGGGTACGTTCAAAACAGGCATATGCTTCTTCTGGAGTGTTTACGATGGGTTCGTTTTCATTGAAAGAAGTATTCAACAAAATCGGTACATCGGTTTTACTTCTGAACGTATCAATAAGTTCATAGTAGCGTGGTGAAACGGACTTATCCACACTTTGAAGTCTTCCTGTTCCATCCACGTGGGTTACTGCAGGAATCAAGTCATGTTTTTCTGGCTTGATGGGATACACTTTTTCCATGAAAGGAACTTCTTCAGTATATTCAAAAAATTCCGGAACATATTCTTTCAATACCGAAGGTGCAAAGGGGCGGAAACTCTCTCTCCTTTTGATTTTAAGGTTCAAAAGTTCTTTCGCTTTGTCATTTCGTGGGTCTGCGATAATAGAACGGTTTCCTAAAGCTCTTGGTCCAAATTCGGCTCTACCCTGAAACCAACCTACTACAGCAGGCTCAATCAAACGTTCCGTTACGTAGTCGTATAATTCTTTGTCTTCAAGTTTTTTATAGGATACACCTTTTTCCTTCAACATGGTTTCAATAGCATCGTTGTTGAACTTACATCCCGTACTTGCCGAACGAATAGAAGGTTTTCTGGCGTTGCTCAAGTTATGATGGTAATGATACGAAGCCGAACCCATCGAAATTCCTGCATCATGACCGGCAGAAGGAATGTAAAGATTTTCAAAGTCGGTGTTGGCTATGATTTTGCCGTTGGCCACTGAATTTTGGGCAACTCCACCAGCAATACATAGGTTTTTGGACCCTGTACGTTTTTGAAGGTGCGATGCCATGTGAAAAATAATTTCCTCGGTAACTTGTGCAACGCCAGAAAACCTTCTATTCGT
>JBCBCH010000551.1:0-1813 GCA_038530835.1 Bacteroidota bacterium
CTGAACTCGCCCGTTTGCAGCAGTACGATTACATTATCACCACGGAAAAAGACTATGTGCGTTTGGAGGGCAACGTACAGAATGCTTTTTATTTAGGTGTAAAACACACCTTCTCAAAAGAGGACGAAAAATTTTTAGAAAAAGCGGTTAAGTCACTATTGGACTGACTTATGCTCCAACTCTCTTTTTGAAGATATTTTCCCCGATTTTTTGGTAGAAGACTTCGGGTTTGAAGGGTTTGGTCACCACATCGTTACAACCGGCTTGGTAAAAGCTTTCCAAACTGTCGTCTAGCGAAATGGCCGTAAGGGCTATGATTGGAATTTCTTTGTCGAATTTTCGAATTTGGCGTGTTGCTTCCTCCCCGCTAATACCCGGCATGTGGATATCCATCAGAATGGCATCGTAGGTGTTGGCTTTGGCCAAATCAATAGCTTCATTGCCATTATTGGCGATATCACAGGTAATCTCCTTCTTGTTCAACATCTTTTTGGTAATCACCTGGTTGATTTTGTTGTCTTCCACCACCAGAACATGGAGTCCTTTAAAATCAAACCCTTCAGGGTCTAATTCAAAGGCAACATCTTGTAATACGGAAACGTCACATTTCAAGTCCATTTCAAAGAAGAATGAGCTTCCATGACCTACAGCACTCTCCAAGTGGATTTTACTATCGAACAGCCCAAGCAAGCTCTTCACGATGGTCAAACCTAGGCCCGTACCACCGTACTCTCTGTTGATTTGAACTGAACCTTGCTCAAAGCTATCAAAAATATTTTTCTGTTGTTCTTCAGAAATACCAATACCATTGTCCTTGACCTCAAAATAGAGTTTGACTTCTTCCTCAGATTTTTGGAGCAACTTCGCAATAACCTGTACTTTTCCTTTTTTCGTGAATTTTAGGGCATTGCCTACGAGATTCATGAAAATCTGTGACAATTTTATCGGGTCACCTAACAAATGCTGCGGAATGGTAGGGTCGTAATCCAGAATGAGTTTGGTTTCATTTTCACTGGCATTTTGCTGGAGGGAATCTACCACATCTGCCAGAACCTTGTGCAATTTGAACTCAATCTCCAAGGGTTCAAGTTTGTCTGCATCAATTTTGTTGATTTGAAGAATGTCATTGATAAAGTTCAATAAATAATCACCAGAGAATTTCAATGACTTCAAATGCTCTTTTTGATGCTCGGATGGATTTTCCTCCAATAACAAATGCGTAAGTCCGGTAACCGCGTAGAGTGGCGTTCGTAACTCGTGCGTTACCGTAGAAAGGAAATTCGTCTTCGCTTCCATGGCAGATACCGCTGCATCACGTGCCAACTCCAACTCTTTGTTTTTGGTGTAGAGCAAATCGTTGGTCTTGAGCTTGATTTGATTGTTTCGGAAAAGGGACACTGCCAAAAGCGAGATGATCGTCAAAAAAGCCGAGGTCAAAATCGCGGTGATTTCTGAACGGTTTTTCGATTCGCTCAGCTCTTCGTTTTTCGCAGTCAACTTGTTGATTTCATTCATTTGATGCTCAAAACGAATGCGATCTGCAATTTTGGCTTCAAGTTTCACCTTTTCAATGTTGAAAATGGAATCTTTTATCTGTCCTAAGCTCTTTTTGTAAAAGAGGGATTGGTCATAGCGACCCAAACTTTCGTAAATGGAAGACAACAATTCGTTCGAAACTCGAATCTCCTTGAAATAGCCGTGCTTTTCTGATAATTCCAAAGCTGCTTTGGCATGGATTACGGCATCTTCCAAATCTTTGTTTTCTTGGCTTATCAAAGCGAGTTGTATGTTGGCCTTGGTCGCTAGATACGGT
>JBCBCH010000552.1:0-1800 GCA_038530835.1 Bacteroidota bacterium
CGGCGAAAAAATTGGTCCAGACTCTCATCGGACTGATTCGTTGCCATTATGCCCAAATTGACATCTGAAGCACCATTGGCAGAAAAAGAGGGCAATCCTTTTTGAATAAAGGCATCAGCCAACTCAGTAATTTCATCTTCCGTCAAAAAGAATCCACCCGCTAGGTAGACTGCATCGATACCTTCTAAATTTTGGGTTATATCGGTAGTTGTGGAAAAAGGGATGAGTTTATAGTTTGCCTGTAAGGTGTCAAATTCCTTATCAAAGGTTTCCTTCAATGGAAGCACATCCATCAATGGAGCTTCAATCGCGATGCCCAAAGTGTCAAATTCGGTAAGTTCCTTCAGCTTTTTGAAATCTTCCAAATACGATTGCGAATCAATCAGGTAGGTGAAATTGGGGATTCCAGATGTTTCCTTGCTAAAATCCAAGTTACTGAAGTCGCGGTTAATTGCGCCAAAAAGGATTACCGGCTTTGGATAAGACGCTTGATTTTCAAGCACTTTACTGGTCACGGGGCCGAAAGCCAGAATGATATCCGTATCGTTGCTCAACAACTGGTTATAGTTCTCCGCTGCTTTCTGTGAATCATAGTTGTTTACCAAACGGGATTCCGATGGAAACTTAATCACCGCATCTTCCCCAACCACACTCTTGATTTCGTTTTGTAACTGTTCAAGTGCCGGTGCGGTCTTCAAGGATTGAAAGTCGGCTATAATCCCTATGTTATAGGTTTTTTGCGCTTGACCGAAACCGAATGCAACGCAAAGGAGCATATGGATAACGATAATTTTCTTCATAGGTTGGTATTTAGTACGGTTCCTTGTTTGAGTTCGTTTTGTTTTGTTTCATTCCAGTTTTAAACTACGAATCAACTTTTCCACGGTCAATCCTTGTACCAGTATCGAAAAAATGACAATAATATAAGTTATCACCAAGAACAAATCACGGTGCATTGCTTCGGTAAGGCCTAATGCCAAGGCAATAGAGATGGCGCCTCGTAGACCGCCCCACGTCATTATCAAAGTCGTATTGGGTACAAAATCCAGTCTTTTTTGAAAAAGTTTCACCGGGCCAAAAAGGGATAAATAGCGGCAAGCCAATGCGATGGGTATCGCCAAAAGACCGGCGTAAATGTAGATTGGATTGAATTCCAAAACCAACATTTCCATCCCCACGAGCACGAATAAAATAGTATTCAAAAGGATATCGATGAGCTCCCAAAACTTATCTACATAACTCTCGGTAAGTTCTGACATGGCCAGTTCCCTACTTTTGTTACCACCAACCATTAATCCTGCGACCACCATCGCCAAGGGCGCGGAAACATGCATATGCGTGGCGACAATGGTTCCGGTCATCACCGTTGCAAGGGTAATGATTACTTCGATATTATAATCGTCAATACGCTTCATGAAGTAGTAGGTAACCCAGCCTAGGAAAAGTCCCCAAAGCAATCCACCCAGCACCTCAACCACAAAAAGTTCCAAAACACTTGCCAGTGAAAAACCTTCTTCCGAACCCCCAGCCAAGCCAAAAATGGTCAAAAACACAACAACCCCTACTCCATCGTTGAATAGGGATTCACCAACAATTTTGATTTCCAATTTTTTTGGAGCCCCTGCTTTTTTCAAAATCCCCAAAACGGCAATAGGGTCCGTTGGGGAAATCAAGGCTCCAAACAGCAAACAATAAATGAAGGCAACGTTTAGGTCCAAAAGTTTTAATAGAAAAAAGGTGGCTGTTCCAATAAGGAAGGTAGACACCAAAACCCCAAAAGTAGCAAATACCAAAACGGGC
>JBCBCH010000553.1:0-1798 GCA_038530835.1 Bacteroidota bacterium
CATTTACGGGTACCATCCACAAACGGAGCAAGTGGTAGACTATCATGAGGAAGCGGCAATCGCCGTTATGGCTGTGGATAATCTCCCGTGAATGGGGTCCGCAATAGTTGAAGGCTGGATGGTTGTGGCCACGGGACCATCAATATCGCAGCTGATGTCAGCCACCACTTTAATGTTGAAGTCGGGATGCTTTACATCTTCTCGCGTATACAAATAGGGTGCACCTTGTCCGTAAAAGTGCCCTGCAATGTAGAAATCGGTCACCTTGGCAAACCGGAAAAAATTGGATTTGTATTCCTCGGGGTTCGCAAAAAAGTCAGCTTTGTTCCCCCGCACGCCATCTCTTCGCTTGTTGTATTCGGAAGCATCAATTTGGCAATAGACTGGCTCGGAAAAGGTTTCAGACAAGTATTCGGCTACATTGACCTTCTTGAGGTGCATCGCATCCAACATTTCTTTGGCGCCATTACCTACCCTACCCTTACCCGTCAATAGGATTTTGATATTGGACAACTGTATTTTTTGAAGCTCGGCAGTCAAAGCCTGCTGGTCGCGGAGGGTTTCCGCTTTGGGCAAATCAAAGGTTTTGAATTTGAGCCCATAAGCGCGAATGCCGTTGTAAGCCCCTACTATTCCGGCATATCGACCAAAAGCGACCAAACGTTGGCCTTTGGGATTGGTAATCACTTCGTGGTCGTACAATTCGATGTTTCGTTCCAAAATGGCGCGAAGCAAGTCGCGATTATAAGGTTGTTTTTTAATGGTATGGGAAAAGAAAAAGTACTTCTTATTCGGAATGAGGGCATCAATGGGTACTTCCTTCACACCAAGCAGCACATCGCAATCTGCAACACTGTCAGCAACCGGGATGCCCAAATTGGAATATTCCGAATCTTCGAACACGCGTATGGGTGAGGATTCGACCACAATACTGGCTTCGGGATGGCGTTGCAACACTTGCTGGCAGGCTTCTGGTGATAGAACTACCCTGCGGTCAGGCGGGTTTTTGCGTTCGCGGATGATTCCGAATTTCATAAATCTGGTATACTTTTTGCCGAATTTAAGGGGATTGCCAAGGGTACGCAAACTTTTGGGACAAAGCCAGTGAAGTTCTGGATTGTTGAAGAATTGGTTACCTTTGCCCTCCTTCGCGCAAAACAGGTTTGCGCTACGGAGGACAAACCCAAATTCACCGAAGCTAAGCCTACGATGCCATTAAATGGCGAAGTCCGTTGGCGAAGGTGAACTTTATTCACCGAAACTTTAGTGGAGGTGAAAGCGTTAGGGATTGAGGCATTGTTGGAGCTCTTTGCGCGGTCACTGAGCGAAGTCGAAGTGACGATTTGCAAAAGCGACTGCCGAAAGCCCGACCCGCCGAAGTCGATAGTCTTTGAAACCTTGGTGTAAAAGACTGACGAAGGTGGGAACGCCCACTTCTCGATTCAACCCGATACAACGAGCCGCTTGAAGTGAAGAGTTCTTTGATAAAAAAATGAGATGGATTAGGTCCTTCGACTACGCTCAGGACATAATTCGTTTACGGTAAGCAAAGCTTACCTAACTCATTATGGGGCCGACTGGTTTTGACAGCGAGACCAATGGCATTGTAAGCATGTCGAGCTATGGGAATGATGCTCGTTAATTCAATATCCCACACTTTTAAATGGCGAGTCTAACTACGCTTTAGCTGCTTAATCGACTGAATTACAGTAAGTCTTAGCCTAGTCCGCCTAGGGCGGAAAGCTGAATGTTCCGGAATAGCCCTTGTTGACGGCGATTCGTTTAGGAGCACCATAAA
>JBCBCH010000554.1:0-1797 GCA_038530835.1 Bacteroidota bacterium
CCATTTCGGGTAGCATCACGTCTAATATAATAAGGTCCGGTTTTTCGGAAATAGCCAAACGAAGCCCTTGTGTACCTGTTGTGGCTTTGATGACATTGCAATGCAAATCCTTTAAATGGATTTCAAGTAGATGAATGATTTCAGGGTCATCTTCAACAATCAATACATTCTTCATAGGTAAGCGAAATAAAAGGTAAAGTATCACGAAAAGTTCACTAATAGGGTGCGAAAACCTCACCAATACTATCTTAAAGGTCTCCATTTTGACACATTCTTTACACCTCATCGGGAAATTTAATGATAAGTACCTGAAATTCAGAACATAAGGTTTCTTTACTTTTGTGTGATACTTCTGCGACATCTCGGATATTTCTTTGCTTCAAAATTTTAAAACAAACAAAATGAGCAACTTAAAATCCTTGATGGCTGTCCTAAGCTTGGCCATCCTACTTGGTTCTTGTAAGGGGGACTCTGATGATGACCCCATTGTATTGAATGCTGGCGCCCTATCGGGAGGGCCATTTAGTTTTGTGGTAGACGGTATGCCTGATATGGTTTCTGGTATCACCCTTGATGCCAATGGAATTGTTGGAAGTAACCGTACCTATTTGATTACCGATGATGCCCAGAATGTTTTGGGGATTCCACCTTCTTTGGAAGCGGTTGAAGGCGTAAACTTCGATGATGCAGGTACTGGAAATTGCTACATCTATCATCTGGTGTATGAAGATGGGCTTTCCGGATTGGAAGCAGGTTCCAACGTGGCCAATTTTGAAGGAGATTTTGACCTCTCCAACTTTGTAGTGGTGGAACGCCTTGGTTTGAACGCAGGTGTCTTGGAAGGTGGACCTTACACTTTTACCGTAGATGGGAACCCCGATATGGTAAGCGGAATTTCCTTGGACGCTACCAATTTGAACGGAAGTTTGCAGACCTACGTAATCACGGACGACCAAAATAATATTTTGGGTGTGCCTCCTACCATTGAGGCCGTAGAAGGCGTGAATTTTGATGATGCTGGAGTAGGCGTATGCTTGATTTGGCACTTGACCTACGAAGAAGGATTGACCGGTTTGGCTGCAGGAAATAACGTCTCTGATTTTGTGGGCCAATGGGCTTTGTCCAATTCGATTACGGTAAACAGAGAAGCGCTTGACGCAGGAAGTATTTCTGGGGGTCCGTACACCTTTACCGTAGATGGCAATGCCGATATGGTAAGCGGTGTAATGTTGGATGATACCAACTTAACGGGAACTACACAACGTTGGGTAATTACGGATGACCAGAACAATATTTTAGGACTTCCCCCAACCATCGAGGCCGTTGAAGGTGTGAATTTTGACGATGCTGGAGTTGGAGTTTGCTTGATTTGGCACATCACTTACGAGCCAGGCTTGACAGGATTGGAAGCGGGGAACAACGTTTCAGATTTACAAGGATTCTATGCGCTATCGAATTCATTGACTGTTAATCGTGAAGCCTTAAATGCGGGTAGTATTTCAGGTGGTCCGTTCACGTTTGATGTCGACGGAACCCCTGATATGGTAAGCGGAATTACTTTGGATGACACAAATTTGACTGGTTCCACGCAAGGTTGGGTCATTACTGACGACCAAAACAACATACTGGGCCTACCCCCAACCATTGAAGCCGTTGAAGGTGTAAACTTTGATGATGCAGGCACTGGGGTTTGTTTGATTTGGCACATTACCTACGAACCAGGTTTAACAGGATTAATGGCCGGTAATAACGTATCGGATTTAGATGGCTTTTATGCCCTTTCGAATTCCATTACGG
>JBCBCH010000555.1:0-1762 GCA_038530835.1 Bacteroidota bacterium
TCCGTAATCTGATCAGATTACGGAGCTTTACTTTAAACTCATACTTCACGAACAAAAACAAATCGTAGAGGATAAGTCGAATGATTTGGCCTTTTTTCAGGAAAAGGTAAATCGCATCAACAGTTATTTCAAGGCTTTGATTTCTTCCTTTAGCATCATGATCAAAGGAATGCAAAGAGAGCAGTTTCTGCGTTATCGGATGGCCTTGCTTCCCGCGAGTGGATTTCAGTCGGCACAGTATCGCATGATGGAGATTTATGCCACGCCCTTGCACCATTTGGTGCACCATTCGGAACGGGATACGTATTCCCAAGAAAATAGCATAGAAGAGCTTTTTGAGCATATTTATTGGAAAAAGGGAGCGACCGATATTCGAACAGGCGAAAAGACCCTAACCCTAAAACAGTTTGAATTTCGTTACACCCCTAGACTACTTCGTATTTCGAACCAAGTAAAAAACCAGACGATATACCATAAGTTTTTACAGCTTTCCAAAACAGACCAAAAGAATGAAAGTTTGTTGGAAGGGATGCGATTACTTGACGTCAACGCAAATGTAAATTGGCCGCTGATGCATATGGGTTCGGCATACCGTTATTTGGCCAAAGACAAACAAGAGGTGGGGGCCACCGGAGGGACCAATTGGAAGACCTATTTGCCCCCAAGTTTCCAGAATATTATTTTTTTCCCAAATTTGCACTCAGAAGAAGAACGGAACAATTGGGGCAAGCAATGGGTTGACCATGTTTTTAACCCCGATAAAAATAAGTTGTAGCGAATGAGATATTGGGGCATCTGTATGGTATTGGCCATCACTATCCAACTTACGGGTTGTAAGGAAACACCCAAAACCGAAACCCTCGAAATTGCTCAAATCCCTGTTGAACCTGTTATCCAAAAGGTATATGGGTTTAACAAAGAAGACTTCACCATTGTTAGGGATACCGTTAAAAACGGCGACAGTTTTGGTCAGCTTATGCTTCAAAACCATGTAGACTATCCCAAAATCGTAAAGGTATCCGAAGAATATAAAGACAGTTTTGACGTAAAGCGAATCAAGGTTGGGAGACCTTACACGATTTTGAAATCCAAGGATTCGCTGCAAAAAGCGGAAATTTTTATCTACGAGAACGACAAAATCAACTTTACCGTGGTGGACTTGAGGGATTCCGTCACTGCTTATAAAAGCAAAAAGAAAGTAACCTATAAGCAACGTGAGGTTGCTGGAGAAATCAAAAGTTCTCTATCCATGACCCTTGATAGTCTGGGTGTGGACTACCTGGTCACCATTGATTTATCAGAGATTTATGCGTGGACCATTGATTTCTTTCGATTGGAAAAAGGAGATCGTTTCAAGATTTTGTTCAAGGAACGCTATATCAACGATTCAATTTACGCAGGAGTTGAACCTATTGAAGCGGCACTGTTCGAACATAAGGGGAGGCCGATTTATGCATTTCCTTTCATGACCGACTCCATCAACAATGTTTCAGATTTCTTTGATTTGGATGGAAACAATTTGAGAAGCACTTTTCTAAAAGCGCCAATAAAATTTGGATATCGGCTTTCGTCACGTTATAATCTAAAGCGTCGAATCGCGTATTATGGCTATAAAGTGCGTCCCCATCTGGGAACCGACTATGCAGCACCAATTGGAACCCCAATTGTGGCCACTGCAGATGGAACGGTCACCGAGTCTACCCGTAGAGGAGGCAATGGTAAATATTGTGTGCTGTACATGCCGTTATGTTTGATTTTCACA
>JBCBCH010000556.1:0-1755 GCA_038530835.1 Bacteroidota bacterium
GACCCGGAATTAATGAAAAAGAAAATGGGTTGAGGTTTTTCAACTGGTCATCGTTCAAGACCCTCCGGCTTTGCTGGAGGGTTTCTTTTTTTGGCGGAAGCTACTTCCGAAAGGTTTCAAATCCCTCGGTACTTACCCAATAAATATCTTGGTTGCTAGTGTAGAACAAGTATTTGCCGTCCTTGGTGATAAAGGGGCAATACTCATAATTTTTGGTATTGATGGCACCTCCCAAATTCACAGCTTCGGTCCAATCGCCTGTTTCGTTTTTAAAACTGATGTACAAATCACCTTGACCAAAACTACCTTCACGGCGCGAGCAAAACACCATATACGATTCATCCGGAGCTACACATACATCAGCTTCGTAGTTTTCAGTGTTCACAGTTGGTCCTAGTTTTACGGCTTTTTGAAATTCCCCATTCACAAATTCCGAAGTGTAGATGTCGTAGTCTGAATATTTTCGGTCTTCCGGTGCATTCCCATTCGATGAAAAATACATTTTCCCTTCGTTCGTAAAGGAAATATAGTATTCGTTTCGGTCCGTGTTGATGTTGGGTCCAGCATTGATGGGTTCAGACCAACCATCACCTTCTTTCTGCACATACCAAATATCAATGTCTTTTTCTTCGCCTTCGCCGCTCAAGGGCTGTCCTGAGATGCAATAAAGGCGCTGTTCGTCCGGTGACAGAAACGGGTCGTTATAGCCGTATTTTTCATGGGCCAGAACAACTACAGGAGTGGTCCAAGTTCCATCCACCAACTTGGAATAGCGAATCTCATTGCGCCCGTTAACGTCTACGCCCAAAAAGAATTCGGTTCCATCAGCGCTGAACACCGAACC
Organism: Bacteroidota bacterium; assembly: GCA_038530835.1. GTDB lineage: Bacteria > Bacteroidota > Bacteroidia > Flavobacteriales > Flavobacteriaceae > Flagellimonas. Next base: position 845 of record JBCBCH010000556.1, read on the forward strand.
AAATTCGGATTCTTCAGTTGAAATCACGTTGGGCGCAAATAGGGCAGGGGTGTTCCCTAGTGGAGTTTGCCCCATATACTCACCTTTTAAGGTGAAAGTTCGAATCTGGGTGGTGTCCGCTCCAAGTGCAACAAGCTGGTTATAGACTTCCTGGGCATTTACACGTTTGGCGATTTCGATGGGTGTGCTACCCCGTTGGTTCTTTTTATTGACATCGATTCCGAGTGTTGCCAGTTGTTGAACCCAGTCTACTTTTTTGGTCAGTACCGCCATTTGTAAAAGAGACGTACCGTGAGTACTTATCCAAGTGGAATCCGGTTGGCGTAGTACCAGTTTTTTAAAAGCATCGAAATTGTCATTCCGGATGGCGCCGTGCATGGCAGTTTGGTTTCGTTGGTCGGCGATGGTGGGGTCAATTCCCTTTTTCAACAAATGGTCGAATATTTTCGGTTGGTTGCACCCTATAGCCCATCGAAGTAGGCCACGGCCTCGACTATCCAAACTGTTGATGGATTTTGTTTGCAGGAGGCTGTCTACCCGTTCAATTTTACCCTGGCACACACTGTTAAAGAGACCTTGAGCATTTAGGGTGAAGCATAAAAGGGAAAGGACCGCAAAAAGATGAAGTTTCATTAAGGTTGTTTTTTGATGTGATGATGCCTTACGAATATACTTCGAAATAAAAGTTGATGGCAATCTGTTTCTAAAATTGATTAAGCAACCGTAAACAACCCCACCTTTTCCCCCTTGCCCCGTAACTCGGTTTCCCCGAGAGCTTTGATTGTAAGGTCTTTGCAACACCTATAAGGTAAACCTTCTGTTTTCAGAGCAGTTTGCCCAAATTATTGAAACCCATGAAGACCTTACAATCAAAGCTCTCGGGGAAACCGAGTTACGGGGCAAGGGGGAAA
>JBCBCH010000557.1:0-1742 GCA_038530835.1 Bacteroidota bacterium
AAAATGAAAATCATTTTGCGATGGTTCGGATTCAAGTAAATGAGATTGAACTGGTACAACTGCAACGCCCGGAACACATGCGCATACGGTTTCAAAAGGTCAATGGAAAATGGAATGGAGTTCGACTAGTACCGTAGCACCAAAAAATTAGGTGTAATAGGATTCAGTTCTTTCATAAGTGTTGGAACAAGCGCGTCCCCCATCTCGAGATATAATTCTGAAAAGTTGACTTGACGTTCTTGCAAAGAACCATTCGGGAAGAGCGTATTATGAAGGTCGGTCATACGGACCACGTGGTCTTTAAGCTTTTTCTTTTGTGCTTTCAATAGCCGTTTCTCCAATTTTTCCAACCCTTTGGTTTGCTTGCGTTCTTGAGCTTTTACAGCGCCTAAAAAACTGGCATCGGTTTGTTCGGCTAGGGTATACAGGTTTTCAAATTGGGTTTTGAGATGTTCCTTTTGAGGAGAAAAATCAATATCGATATTGGAAATACTGCGAATCTTCTTGTTAACGAGTTCATTTTGTTTCAAAAACAAATCCGTAACCGACAAATTAAGCTTCTCTGCTTTTTGATGTTGTTTTTTGGTCATAAACAATAGCGAAGGGCGCAACAACAGCATTGGAAAAGGAACGTCAAGTGCTTCGAAATAAGATTTGAGCTCCAACCAATAGGCAAGCTCTCCCCCTCCTCCAATGTAACAAAGGTTCGGCAGAATCACTTCTTGATACAAAGGCCTCGCGATAACGTTTGGGGAAAAACTCTCAGGAGAGGTTTCCATTTCTTTGCCTAGTGCCTCTTTGGAGAAGGTAATTTCGGTATTCATGACCGAATAATTGTTTCCATCCTTTACGATACGTTCGCGAATGCCATCTTGCAAATAGAAATAATTGATTTCCCGTGGGTTGACTTGAATCTTGTAGTCGTTGGAAACCTTCGATAACGCATCAACGCTTTCGCTTACTTTGTGGTATGGCTTATTTTGAAAAATATCTTCCTTCATGTAAGGGACCAACCCCTGTTTCAATAAGCTGTCATCACCATCAACGATAATCAGACCATATTCCCCAAAGAGCTGATTGACCAGGTATCGTGTGGCATCAGTCAAGGTGTTATGTTGCAAATACGCATTGGAAAATAAATCCGTCAACGCTTTCGCGGATAAAGTGGTACCCAATTGTCCGGCAAACACCTCCAAAACATTCTCTAGGCCTTCCGTAGATAACCTTCCCACTGCGCCACCTTTATCTTGGGACCATTGGAGCTTGCGCCCTTGGAAATTGAAATAATTGATTTCCTCAAAATCATGGTCCTCCGTTGCCATCCAATACACCGGCACGAAATTCGATTCAGGATAGGATTCGTTTAATTGGGAGGTCAATTTTATAGTTGCCGCAATCTTATACATAAAGTACAACGGCCCGGTGAACAAGTTTAGTTGGTGTCCGGTGGTAATCGTGAACGTATTCTCTTGCGAAAGCAGTTCAAGATTGGAAGCCACTTGAGGGTGCACTTCAGTCGTAGCGTATTGCTGCCCAAGTGCCTGGGCCAGTCGTTTTCTATTTTCTAAAGGATAGCTTTGCTGTTTTTCTTCAAGCTGAAGTTTAAAATTCGCTAAGGACGGAATACGATGGTAAAATGGTTTCAGTGCTGGCTTTTCTTCAAGATAATCACATACCTATGGGGCAAACGGTGTTCTTTTCCCCCTTGATATGTGACAATAACCAGCACTGACCAGCACTGA